>NZ_JBHUWH010000531.1:0-5078 GCF_042670125.1 Kitasatospora sp. NPDC057198
GTCCTGCTCGGGGCCGCCGCGGCCTCGCTGGCCTTCCCCGACTACCACTTCGTGGTGCTGACGCACCTGCACAACCTCGTCCCGCTGCTCTTCCTCTGGGAGTGGTCGCGCACGCTGCCGCGCGGCCGGGCGGCGTTCCTCGCGGTGCAGTGCGCCTGGGTGCTGGCGGTTCCGGCGCTGCTGCTCTCCGGCGCGCTGGACAGCTGGCTGGCGGCCGGCACCAGCGCCACCGACCGGCTGGCCGCCGCCTACACGCCGCCCGCCTGGCTGCACACCCCGGCAGGGCTGCGCTTCGTCGCGGTGTTCGCGTTCCTCCAGACCATGCACTACGTGGTGTGGGTCTGGTTCCTGCCGCGCTACGCCTCCGACGCCGCGGCCTCCTTCGACCGGCGGGTGCCGCTGCTGCGCGGCCCCCGCGCCTGGCTGTTCGGTGCCGCGGCCGGTGCCGCGCTCGCCGTGCTGTTCGCCAGCGACTACGCGCAGGGCAAGGCGCTCTACGCGGCCGTGGCGAGCTACCACGCCTACCTCGAATTCCCCGTCCTGCTGATGCTCGTCCTCGGGATGGCTCCCGGGGCCGGCGCCGCCGAAAGGAACTCCCGTGCTGCTCGCTGACATCGCCCCGTCCGCCTCCGAGTCGGCCGCCGGACCGGTCCTGATCATCGGGGTCGCGGTGCTGGTCCTGGTCGGTGTCGTACTGCTGGTCCGGATGGCCCGCCGCCGGAAGGACTGAGGCGCAGGACGTGGCCGTCGGGACGGGTGGGGCCGCGACCGCACCGGCCCGCGCGGGCCGTGTCCCAGCGCGTTGCCGAGTCGTGACGAGCGGTGCACGGCTCGGCCTGCGGGCAGGGCCTGCGGGGTTCAGCCGGTCTTCACCCACTCCTGGCAGCCCTGGGTCTTGAACACCTTGTCGGTCTTCTTGATGGTGACCACGCCCTGTCCGGTCAGGGTCTCGTTGGTGATGATCGACTCGAAGTCCCCGCTGCTGTCCTTGGCCCGTTCCCAGTAGCACATCCCGAGATCACCGGGCCCCGCGGTCTTGTAGGTGCCGGGTTCGACGTCGTCGCCGACCAGGAAGGTCCCGTTGCCGGCGATGGTGCCGCCCGGGGCCGCGGCCGCCTCCGCCGGCGGCTCGGCCGGGACCGCGGCGGCCTGGGTGACCGTGGCGGTGACGGTGACGGTTGCGGTGACGGTGACGGTCGCGGTGGCCGCAGCCGGGGCGGGGCTCGCGGTGACCGTCGCAGTCACGGTGGGACCGGGGACGGCCCGGGTGGCGCTGTCCTTCCCGTCGCCGACGACGGCGCCGAAGCCCGCCACCAGGACCAGACCGCCCAGGACGACGAGCGCGATCTTCGCGGCCTTCGGGACGCCCCGTTCGACGTGGCCGGGCTGCTGAGGGTCGGGCGCAGCGGTCGGGGGCGGTGGCGCCCACGCCGGGCCGGAGGCGGTGGGCTGCTGGTCCTGGGTGTTCATGGCTGTCCTCTGCGTGGTGATCGTGTGCAGGGGGCAGGTCTATCGAGGTACCTGACGGTAAGTCGGTCATGTCGGGAATCGTTACCGATTCGTCGGCCGAGGCGGCCGGGGGACGACCGCGGAGCGCGGGGGTGCTTGCTTCACCGAGATCCTGTCGGCCGTCACGGCGTCAGCTTCCTTTTCCGGGGCGTCCGACGAGCACGCCGTGATGCCGCGTCGACTTTCGTCCGCGCTTCTCCGCCGCAGATTCCCGGTGCAGGGGGGTTGACCCTCGGCCGGGTCGTGCCCAAAGGTGGCCCCGAAACATAAAGAGACTGTTTCGAAATTTTCGAAACCCTCCGTTCTCGGGAGAGCCGCCATGCACCGACCAGCACCGCAGTTCACCACCGGACGCCGGGCCGCCCTCGGGCTGGGCCTGGGAGTGGGCCTCGCCGCCACCCCGCTCGGCGGGGTGCTCGGCCTGAGCGCCGACGCCTGGGCCGCCGCCGGCGACGAGGGCGCCGCGCGGGGGAACGCGACCGGCGGCGGCGCCCGGCCGACCGAACCGGGAGGCTGGATCTCCTTCACCCCGCGGCCCGGCTGCCTGCCGCTGGTGGAGGACGGCCGGGCCGCCCCGCTCGTGGTCAGCGGCGCCGACCACCCCGGCGTGCTGCGCGTGGTCGGCGACCTCGCGGCCGACCTGGAGCGGGTCACCGGCGTCCGCCCCGCGGTCGTCCGGGACACCGTCCCGCGCGGCCGCACCGCGGTGATCGTCGGCACCCTCGGCCGCAGCCCGCTGGTCGACGGCCTGGTCGCCGCCGGACGGCTCGACGTCAGCGGCATCGCCGGGCGCTGGGAGACCTCCCTGCAGGCGGTCGTCGAGCACCCGCTGCCCGGCGTCGACCGGGCCCTGGTGATCGCCGGCAGCGACCAGCGCGGCACGATCTACGGCGCCTACGACGCCTCCCGCGGCATGGGCGTCTCACCCTGGTACTGGTGGGACGACGTCCTCCCGCAGCGCCGCGACGCGGTGTACGCGCTGGCGGGCCGGCACACCCAGGGCACCCCGGCGGTGAAGTACCGGGGCGTGTTCATCAACGACGAGAACCCGGCGCTCGGCACCTGGGCGCCCGCGTTCTTCGGCCCCGGCAAGGCGCCCGGCTTCCCCGGCGGCTTCAACGCCGACTTCTACGCCAAGGTCTTCGAGGTGCTGCTGCGGCTGCGCGCCAACTACCTGTGGCCCGCCGTCTGGGGCCGCGCCTTCGCCGAGGACGACCCGCTCAACCACGCCACCGCCACCGCGTACGGCATCGTGATGGGCACCTCGCACGAGGCCCCGATGATGCGCGGCATCGAGGAGTGGAACCGGCACGCCACCCCCGCCGTCCGCGACGCCGCGGGCAACGTCACCACCCCCGGCCACGACCCGTACGGCGGCACCGGCGAGTGGTCGTTCCGCCGCAACGCCGAAGCGGTGAAGGCGTACTGGCGGGACGGCGTGCGGCGGATGACCGAGCAGGGCTTCGAGGGCGTGGTCACCCTCGGCATGCGCGGCAACGGGGACGTCGGCCTGCCCGACGGTGACGGCATCGAGCTGATGACGGAGATCATCGCCGCCCAGCGGGAGATCCTCGCCGAGGTCACCGGCCGCGACCCGGCCGCCGTCCCGCAGGTCTGGACGCTCTACAAGGAGGTCCAGCGGTACTGGGACCGCGGCCTGCGGGTGCCCGAGGACGTCACCGTGGTGCTCACCGACGACAACTGGGGCAACGTCCGCAAGCTCCCCGACCCCGCCGAGGGCGCCCGCGACGGCGGCTACGGCCTCTACTACCACTTCGACTACGTCGGCGTCGGCCGCAACTACAAGTGGGTGGACACCACCTGCCTGCCCAACATGTGGGAGCAGCTCGACCAGTCGTACGCGCACGGCAACCGCACGCTCTGGGTGACCAACGTCGGCGACCTCAAGGGCAACGAACTGCCCACCCAGTTCTTCCTCGACTACGCCTGGCAGCCCGCGAGTTGGCCGCTGGAACGGCTGACCGAGTGGGAGACCGGCTACGCCCGGCTGCACTTCGGCGAGGCCCAGGCCCGGAAGATCGCCGAACTCCTCTCCGAGTACGGGCAGTTGCAGTCGATCCGCAAGCCCGAACTGCTCAACCGCAAAATCACCGTCGACCCGGCCAAGAACCCGGCCACCGACCCCTCCGCGATCGGCTACGACGACCGGGCCACCCCCTTCTCGCTCACCGACTACCGGGAGCTGGAGACGGTCACCGCCCGCTGGCAGGCCCTCGCCCAGGACGCCGAACGGATCGGCCGCCGACTGCCCGCCTCCGCCCAGGACGCCTGGTACGAACTGGTCGGCTACGAGGTCGCCGCCACCGCCAACCTGTACGCGCTGCGCGCCGCCCAGTTCACCAACCTGCACTACGCGCCGCAGGGCCGGGCCCTGACCAACGACCTGGCCGCCACCGCCGAGGCCCGGCTCGCCGACGACCTCGCGCTCGCCGAACGCTTCAACACCCGGATCGCGGGCGGGAAGTGGAACGGCTTCCAGACTCAGCCGCACATCGACTACGGCGACGTCGACCGCTACGGCCCCAACGCGCCCTGGCAGCAGCCCGAACGGGACAACGTCGCCCTGCCCGACGTGCTGTTCCCCGCCGTCACCCGGATCGAACTGCCCGACACCGCCGAACTGGGCGTCGCGATCGACGGCTCCGCCGCCTGGTGGCCGCACGAGCAGACCCCCGCCGTACTGCCCGAGTTCAGCCCCTACCAGAGCCAACCCGCCCAGTACGTCGAGGTGTTCAACCGCGGCACCCGGCCCTTCGACTACCGCGTCGACACCGGCGCGCCCTGGCTCGCCGCGGACCGCCCCGCCGGACGGATCGACAAGCAGCAGCGGGTCGTCCTCACCGTCGACTGGGCCCGCGCCCCGTACGGCCGCACCGAGGTGCCCGTCACCGTCACCGGGCCGGACGGCGCCCGGGTCGTCGTCACGGCGGTGGTCAACCGTCCGAAACTTTCGAAGAACCTCCCGGCCGGCCACGTCGAGGCCAACGGCTACGTCGCCATCGACGCCGAGCACCACACCCGGGCCGTCGCGGCGGACGGCGTCTCCTGGCGGCTGATCCCCGGCATCGGCCGCACCACCGGCGGCATGACCCCCGTCCCCGTCACCGCGCCCCGGCGGACGCCCGGCGGGTCCGGGCCGCGCCTGGAGTACCGGGTGACCCTGTTCACCACCGGCCCGGTCACCGTCTGGGCCCACCTCTCCCCGCGCAACGACGCCCTCGCCAAGGGCGGACCCGCCTACGCCGTCTCCTTCGACGACCAGCCCCCGCAGACCGTCGAGACCGTCACCCAGTGCGGCGCCGACTCCGGCACCATGAACGTCCAGTGGGCCCTGGGCACCTCCGACAACGTCCGCCGCAGCGCCACCGTCCACACCCTCACCGAACCCGGCACCCACCGCCTGGTCTTCTGGATGGTCGACCCCACCGTCGTCCTCCAGCGCCTGGTCATCGACACCGGCGGCCTGCGCCCCAGCCTCCTCGGCCCGCCCGAGAGCCACCGCGCCGACTGACCCCGGCGGCCGCCCGAACCCGGCGGCCCACCGAGCC
>NZ_JBHUWH010000532.1:0-5051 GCF_042670125.1 Kitasatospora sp. NPDC057198
CCTCGGAACGTTCCTAGGTGGTCTGCGGCGCTTCGGGCCACCGCCTCGTGTAGGGCGGTGACCGGCTCACGTACTCACGTTACGTAGGCCGACAGGTCATCGGCGGCGGATCAAGGCCCATCCGGCGGGGCTGGTGAGGCCGACGAGGCCGGCAGCGACCCAGCCGGCCTGCGGGTGCAGCGTCCACGCGGTCAGGGCCCCGTGGGCGAAAGCCGCGAGGTCCTGCCAGGTGACCGGCCGATCCGCCATCGGGGCCGGGTTCGCCGCTGGGGCCGAAGCCGGGGACGGCGGGGCCAGCCGCTCCAGGTAGGCCGCTAGGTCTCCCCAGGTGACCGGCTTGTTGGCCTCGAAGGTGGGCGGCGTGAAGCCTGCGGGTTGTGCCATCATGGGCAGAGTTCCAATCTCGCGCGTGGTTAAGAGTCCGGGCGAATGCGGAGCTCGCGGGTCGCTCTTGCCAGAGGGCGACCCGCTTCTCGTGGGGCGATCTTAGAGCCCGACTTGACGCCGTGCCAACTCCGGAAAGTCAAGATACGAATCGTTCCAGCTCCGGGCTTCGCGCGCTCTGTGATTCGATCGCCGATAGGCGCTCTGGGTGATCCGCAGCGGCTCCACCGAAGTACTGTCTCCATCGTGCGCACTCGGCGACGGGTTCCCGCTGTGCATAGTTTAGTTGCTCGGGGGCGACTGGAGGATGGTGCAGGTGGAGACCACTAGTATTATTTTAATTCATTTCCGAAGGGGACTTGCCGGAGCGGTATTCGCTTTTCGATACTTCGAGTTTAGATAACTGGCCGCGATCTGGGTTGTCGACCTTGGAAGATAACCACATTGAGAGTGTGCCGATTGGTTTGATCCTCAAGGGGCTAAATAATTTACACTGGCGTCGTCGCGTAAAGCTCCGACTTTTTGGCCGGAATCCCTGGTTTCATGCATCAATTCCTCTTCGCTTCCGCGGGCTCGAAGCGCCGTTGACCTGGGGTTTCGCGTACGGTCGCTCCGTGGGTAGCCGTCGCGGTCGCCGTCCCGCCCTCGATCTGGAGGTGGAGAAGCGCCTCCTGGACGCGGTGCGCGCCGACGTGCCCGTCAGCGACGCTGCGCCGATGGCCGGCATTCACCCCAGCACCGTGTACCGGTGGCTGGAGCGCGCGGAGGAGGAGCAGCGGCGGCGCGAGGCGGGGCACCGCGCACGTGCGGTGGAGCAGCCGTTCCGCGAGTTCCGCGACGGGTTCACGCGGGCGCGTAGCGAGGGCAAGGCGCAGTTGGTGCTGCTGGTGCGGAAGGCGGCCACCGGCGGGCAGGTGCTGCGGGAGCGGGTGCGGACGGTGCGCGATCCGGAGACGGGCGAGCGGGTGGTGCAGACGGAGCGAGACTTCGCGCAGCCGGACTGGCGGGCGGCGCAGTTCCTGCTGGCGTGCCTCGCGCCGGAGACGTTCGGTCGGGCGGCGCAGGCCCGGATCGAGGTGGCGCCGGCGGGCGGCGGGGAGCTGCCGGTCGAGGCATCCGGTCGTGGGGATGTGGTCGACCGGCTTGCCGCGCGGCTGTCGAAGATCCGGGAGGACATCGCGGCGGAGCTGGCCGAAGAAGTCGAGGTGGTCGACGCCGAACTGGTGGACGGTTCGGACTTCTGATTCTTCAACTCCCTTGTTCCGTAAGGCTGTTGTCTGGTTTCTGCCCCTTGGTGAGTGTGGGCGCAGCCGGGCCTGAGGGGGTCCACAGGGCAAGGGGGCAACTGGCATGGCGAGCAAGGATGTTGAACTCGGACGAGCAACCGCAGTCATCGCGGAACGGGTTGCCGCTCGACTCGCCGCAGCCGACGGAGAGCTCAAGTCCATCGGCCTCGGGGCACTGCCGGACCATGCCATCAACGGTGGCATCCTGGTCAGCGCCGTTCCCCACCACGTGCTGAACGCAGCCCGGGGGCAGGTCTCCACCACACTGGCGGCGATCTCGCGCCTGTGGGCGAAGGCGAAGCAGGTCGTGGCGATGCACTCTGACATGGCCTTGGAACTGTGGACCTACAGGCTCGGCACCTTGCCCGGCCCGTTGTTCCGCAGCCTGGGCCGGCTCTCGAACCCGATGGTGGTGTTCGCGGAGCCGCCGACCCTGGAGATGTCGATGGGCAACGGCGGCCCCGGCAGGCTGCTGGCGGTCCTGTTCTGCGGACGCACCGGACCTACCGGGCTGATGTGCTTCACCGGCGACCCGCGGATGGACGAGGTCGAGGTGGCGATGGTCTGCGAGCCGCTCTCGCAGGACGGCAGCCCGTTGCCCCCACCGCCAGGCAGCCCGGTGCGGGACATGGAGTTCGTGCACCTGTCGATCCCCCTCGGCCGGGACGAACGGTTCACCGTCGAGGGCCTGGCGCTCCGAACCGCCCGCAGGAGCGGGCGCAAGGAACCCACCCCCGCACAGCGCGCGATGGTGCTGCGGGCGCTCCAGGTCGCCGTCTACCTGTGCTCCTCGAAGGCCGACCTTCAGGTGCCCGCCTCGAAGGAAGAAGCCGACGTGTCCGCGCGGCGCGGCAAGAGCGCCAAACCCGGAAAGCAGCGCCGCTGGAGCAAGCCGGAGAACTTCCTGCGGATGGGCTGGCGGCTCGGACCGCGGTTGAAGGCGGCCCGGGAGCAGACCCGAACAGCGGCGGCGCGGCGCAGCGGGAAGGGCGCGGGGGGCAGGGGCGGGTGGCGGCAGTACCCCCACCAGCGCGGCGGCCACCAGAAGATCGTCTGGTGCGGGCCGGGGCGGAGGATCCCCGACTCCCGGCTGATCGCGCCGTACTGGGTATCGGAAGACCTTCTGAACGCCGATGGTGAGGCCCCGGAAGGTGTCATCCGCCCTACCGCGTAAGGGTGTTGTCGGAGTTCGGCGCGGGTGGGGAGGCTGGAGCAGTCCGCCCGCGCCGGGCCGCCGCACCCTTCATCTCGGGTCGGCTCTGGGGGAGCGGGGCAACGCCCGGTCCTGTCCTGTCCCGGATGGCCCGCTCCGCGCCGTCCGGGAGAAGGGGTGACGGGCCGTCTGCATCCCTCCCGGTGGCCGGCGCGGGCGGACGCTCTGTTGCCGAGCCCCGCCGCGAACGGGGCCCCCTGGAGGACACGATGACCACCCGACCCGACCTGAGCTGGCTTCCGCCCGGCCTGGGCACCCGCCCCGTCGACCTGCGGCGCGGCCTGCCGATCCCCGCCGTCAACGTCCACCCGGACGGCGCGGTGGACTTCATCAGCATCAACAGCGAGAAGGCGGTGGAACTCGCGGTCACCGGCCGGTGCGCGCTGTGCGCGCGGCGGATGGGCGGCCCCGTGGCGTTCCTCGGCGGCCCGAAGGCGGCGGAGGCCGGTTTCTACTCCGACCCGCCGATGCACGAGGAGTGCGCCGAAGCGGCCCTGACCCTGTGCCCGCACATCGCCCGGCCCCACGTCCGCCGCGCCAGCGAGCGCCGCCGGGAGCACGACGCGACCCACGCGGTCGGGTTCTCCGACGAGAAGCCCAGCGAGTGGGTGCTGCTCGTCTGCGACGGATACGGCTCCACCCTCGCGCCCGCCGTGGACGGCGGAGTAGTCCCGATCTTCGTGGTCGGCGACGTGCTGCGTGTGCGCCGATTCGGCTATCAGGAAGGCGCGTTGGCGGAGATCACCGAGGAGTGACAGCGCGACGTTAGGTCCCGGCCCGGCCTAGCGTCCCGGCACCCGACCAACCCGACCGGGGGAGGAACCCGTGCCGAACACCACCCGGGCCGACCGCGGGCGGGAGGCGAGCCGATGAAGCTCGTCTCCCGCTCCGCGTGGGGTGCAGTCGCCCCCACCGGCTCCTACACCCGCATCAGCTCCACCAAGGGCGTCAAGATCCATTGCGAGGGCTCGGCCGTGCCGGGGTCGCTGGCCGGTGACCACGGCCGGTGCGCCGGCCACGTCCGCGACATCCAGCAGGCGCACCTCAACGACCCGAAGGAGGGCTGGATCGACATCGCGTACTCCTTCGTCGTGTGCCCGCACGGCTACGTGCACGAGGGCCGCGGCCTGCACGTGAAGAAGGGCGCGAACGGCAACCTGACGCTCAACGCCGGCCACTACGCGGTGTGCGCGATGGTTGGCACCTCCGGCATCACCTCGCCCACCGACGAGATGCTCAACGGCCTGGTCGACGCCATCGAGTACTGCCGGGCCCAGGGCGGTGCCGGCAGCGAGGTGCGCGGCCACCGCGACAGCTACGCCACCACGTGCCCGGGGGACGAGCTGTACGCCTGGGTGCAGCGGGGCGTGCCCAGGCCCGGCGGCTCCGGGCCGGCTCCCGCCCCGGCGCCGCCGTCCGGCTCGACGTCGTCCGCGCCACCGTTCCCCGGCCGCGTCCTGTGGCTCGCCCAGCCGATGATGCACGGCCTGGACGTGCAGAGGGTGCAGGAGCGGCTGATCGAGCGCACCTGGAGTGTGGGTCCCGACGGTGCGGACGGCTGGTACGGGGAGCGCATGCGGGCCACGGTCGTCGCCTTCCAGCGCGACTCCAGCGCCAATGGCTGGCCGCTGGCCGACGACGGCGAGGTCGGGCCGCTGACCTGGGCGGCTCTCTGGGACCGGCCCGTCACGCGCTAAACCAGGGCGACCTCCTCGACGACGGGGATGCCGGGGCCGGCGGAGGGAGAGGCTGCGGCCTCTGAGGGGAACTGCGTCGGGGCGTCCGGGCGGTGGGGGCGGCGGTGCCGGGGTCGGTCAATTCGGCTTCGGGGTGGTCGTGTTGAGCGACCACCCCGAGCCTAAAGTTACCTGTGTAATCTTATTTGACCTAAGTCTGTTTTGTGCGAGGCTGGTCCTGCCAGCCGGGGAAACGCGAAGCCCCGGCCAGACGAAGGAGACAGTCAGATGACCGAAACCACCCCCGCCGAGGCCCCCGCCGCCGAGGCCCCCGCCCGCACCCGTCGCGCGCTGACCCTGCGCCTCGACACCCGGACCGTCGTGGCCCTCGGGCTCGCCGGAGCCGGGTTTGTCGCCGGGTCGCTGATGGTGGACCGCACGGCCGCCCCGGCGGTCAGCGCTCAGGCCCAGGCCCCGGCCCCGGTCGTGCCC
>NZ_JBHUWH010000533.1:0-5035 GCF_042670125.1 Kitasatospora sp. NPDC057198
CAGCACGACCACACAGCGCTGGGGCTCCTCGCCCTCCGACTCGCTGCGCAGGCCCGCGGCGGCCACCGCGTCGTGCACCACCTTGCGCTCGAACGGGGTCATCGGCCGCAGCTTGACCTGCTCGCCGGTGCTCTTGACCCGCTCGGACGCCTCCGCGCCCAGCTCCGCCAGCTCGGCCCGCTTGCGCGCCCGGAAGCCCGCGACGTCCAGCATCAGGCGGCTGCGCTCACCGGTCTCCCGGTGCACGGCCAGCCGGGTCAGCTCCTGGAGCGCCTCCAGCACCTCGCCGTCCTGGCCCACCAGCCGCTGCAGCGTCCGGTCGTCGCCCTCGCCGACGATGGAGACCAGCGCCCGGTCCCCCTCGACGTCCATGTCGATGTCGCCGTCCAGGTCCGCGATGTCCAGCAGACCCTCCAGGTAGTCGGCGGCGATGTCACCCTCGTGCTCCAGACGCGAGAGGACGCTCTCACCGGCCGGGGCGGTGTCGACGGCGGAGGTGGTGCCATCCGTCACAGGTGGACTCCTTCGGAAACGAGGCCCTCGGGTGGGGCCGAGAACGAGGGTGGGGGGACTACTTCTTCTTCGGCCGCTGACCGGACTGGCCACCGCGCCGCGGCTGCTGGCGCTGGCCCTGGCCCGACTGGGCACCCGGCTTCGACCCGCCCGCCTTCGTACCGGGCTTCCCGGCGCCGGGCGACGCGGCCGGCTTGGCCTCCGCCTCGTCCGCGGCCGCCGTGCCCGGCGCGTCCGTCGGCTCCGGGACGTGCGGCTGGTGCGGGGCGGACGCCTGGCGCTGGGCCTTGCTCTGCTTGCGCGGCTGCTGCCGGCGCACCTGCACGCTCTCGGTGACCGCCGCCTCGGCATCGGCCGCCGCGCCGCCCTTGTTGGAGCCCTTGAGCGCGGCCACCAGGCCGGCCTTCTGGATCGAGCCGTCCGGGTTGATCCGGCCCTGCTTCTTCAGGCGGGCCTGGCGCTCGTCCCACGCCCGGCTGCCCGGCGTCGGGTTGTTGCGGATGACGACCAGCTGCTGGGCCATCGACCAGACGTTGGTGGTGAGCCAGTAGACCAGCACACCGACCGGGAAGTTGATGCCCATCACGGCGAACATGACCGGGAAGACGTACATCAGCATCTTCTGCTGCTGCATGAACGGCGTCTTGACGGTGAGGTCGACGTTCTTCGTCATCAGCTGGCGCTGGGTGACGAACTGCGACAGCGACATCAGCACGATCATGACCGCGCAGACGATCTGGATCTGCACGCTGTCCGCGCCGACGAACTTGGCCGACAGCGGGGCACCGAAGATGTGCGCCTGCTGGGCGCTCTCCAGCAGCGGCCGGTCGATCACGCCGATCGTCTTGTCGTTGGCGATCGAGGCCAGCACGCCGTAGAGGGCGGTGAAGAACGGCGCCTGCACGAGGATCGGAAGGCACGAGGAGAACGGGTTGGTGCCCGCCTCCTTGTACAGCTTCATCATCTCTTCGGACTGGCGCTGCTTGTCGTTCTTGTAGCGCTCCTGGATGGCCTTCATCTTCGGCTGGATCGCCTGCATGGCCCGGGTCGCCTTGATCTGCTTCACGAAGAGCGGGATCAGGCAGATCCGGATGACGACCACCATCATCACGATGGACAGACCCCACGCCAGGCCGCCGTCGGGGTCGAAGACGTGGCTGAACAGCGAGTGGAACTGGACGATGATCCAGGACACCGCTGTGTAGAGGGGACTCAGAAAACCGAAGGTCACCGGTCAGACTCCTTGGGCATCGGGCTTCGCCACCGGCTCCGGCTCGGCGGTCCCGCTCGTGGGGTTCAGCAGATTGCGCAGCCGGCGGTGCCACACCGGGTGCTTTCGCGGCGGAACGTGGTCAACCCCACCGGGAGACCAAGGGTTGCAGCGCAGGATGCGCCAGCCGGTCAGCCAGCCGCCCTTGATCGCGCCGTGGACGCGAACCGCCTCGTACCCGTAGCGCGAGCACGAGGGGTAATAACGGCACACCGGACCGAGCAGCGGACTGATGGTCCACTGGTAGAGCCTGATCAGGCCCATCAGCAGGTACTTCATCGCCCTGTTCCCGTCGGGGCACTGCCGGTCGGTTCCGACCTGAGCAGGCGCCGCAGCGCCGCGTCCAGGTCGTGTTCGAGGTCCGGGTACGGGGCCGTCGCCGCGGCCGGCAGCGCCCGTACCACTATCAGGCTACCTGCGGGCAACCGGGACAGACGCTCGCGGACCAGGTGACGCAGCCGACGCTTCACCGCGTTGCGGACCACCGCGGGCCCCACGGCCTTGCTCACGACGAAACCCGCACGCGCCGAAGGAAGCCCTTCGGCGACGTGCGGGTGTGAGTCGCTGTTCCGGCCGGCTCCTCCGTCGGGCTCCGCCTCTCTGTGGAGGTGGACCACCAGCAGGGGCCGGCCTGCGCGGCGACCGCGTTTCACCGCGGTCGCGAAGTCCTGGCGCCGCCGCAGCCGATTCTCGGTGGGCAGCACTGCAGACCCTCTGCGCGGATCAGGCGGACAGGGCGGTGCGGCCCTTGGCACGGCGGTTCGCCAGGATGGCGCGGCCGGCACGGGTACGCATGCGCAGCCGGAAGCCGTGGGTCTTGGCGCGACGACGGTTGTTCGGCTGGAAGGTGCGCTTGCTCACTCGGGGGCTCCTGGGGTGAATCGTAGGATGACGGGGAGTCGCTTGGCCGTCACCGTGCGTCCGCGCGATCTCCCCTTGCACTTGGGAAATCCGGTCCCGGGCCCAGATCTGCTGGGCTGAGGAACACCACGGCGCCCGTGCTGCGCGCGTCATGGAAGCGGGCGGACCCGCGGACATGCGGCAGCGGCCATCGACAACTCGACCTGGTTACGGTACGCGGGAGCGGGTGCGAGGGTCAAACCGGGTGGCCGCCACGCCGTTGCCCACAGCCTGTGGACAGAAACTTGAATCAGCTCTGCGCGCTGACTACCGTTGCAGGACTTGTCTCTTTTGTTCTGTGCCCGCGGCCGCCCCGCCGCCGCGCCACCCCGAACCCCCTCCTTGACCTTGCCTGGCTGCCCCTGCTCGGGGAACGAGAAAGCGTGTACCAGTGGCTGATGTCAACAGCGATCTCGTCCTGATGTGGTCGAGGGTCGTCGAGCGACTGGTCAGCGACAGCGATGTCGTCGAGAAGGACAAGAACTGGGTGCGCCGCACCCAGCCGATGTGGATGATGCACGACACCGCCCTGCTCGCGGCGCCCAACGAGTTCGCCAAGCAGGTGCTGGAGGGCCGGCTGCTGCCGCAGCTGACCGAGGCCATCTCGCAGGAGTTCGGCCGCCAGGTGCGGATCGCGGTGATGGTGGACGCCACCGCCGCCCCGGCCGGCGAGCCGGACCAGGACCAGGAGCTCGACCCCGAGCCCGTCCCGGAGTGGCCGCACCCGCGCCCCGAGCAGTCCTACCCGGCGCGCGCCGAGCAGCCGTACGCCCCGCGGGCCGAGCAGCCGTACCCGGCCGGGCCCGGCTACCAGCAGCAGGGGCCGCCGCCCGGGGCCTGGCCGGGCCGGGCCGCCGACGACTACCCGCGGCAGCCCTACCCGTCCGGGTACCCGGCGGCCGAGCCCTACCGGGCGCCCGCCCAGGCCCCGTACCGGGACCACCAGCCCGGCGCGGAGGCCGGCGGCTGGGGCGAGCCCGCCCAGGTCCCCGAGCGGCGCCCGGAGCCCGCTCCGCGGCGCACCCACCGGCCCGGCCCGGACTCGGCGCAGGGCGACCTGTTCGGCGGGGCGCTCGGCTCCCCGGACGAGGACCGGCCGCGCCAGGGCGGCTCCCGGCGCGGCGCCCGGCCCAGCGCCCCGTCGCACGCCCCGGTCGAGCGCCCCCCCGGCGTCCCGGCCCCGCCCGGCGCTCCCCCGGCGGGCGGCCCGCGCAAGGACGAGCCGAACGCCCGGCTGAACCCCAAGTACCTGTTCGACACCTTCGTGATCGGTGCCTCCAACCGCTTCGCGCACGCCGCGGCGGTGGCGGTCGCCGAGGCACCGGCCAAGGCGTACAACCCGCTCTTCGTCTACGGCGAGTCCGGCCTCGGCAAGACCCACCTGCTGCACGCCATCGGGCACTACTCGCGCAGCCTGTTCCCGGGCACCCGGGTGCGCTACGTGAGCTCGGAGGAGTTCACCAACGAGTTCATCAACTCGATCCGGGACGGCAAGGCGGACGCGTTCCGCAAGCGCTACCGGGACATCGACATCCTGCTGGTCGACGACATCCAGTTCCTGGCCAGCAAGGAGTCGACGCAGGAGGAGTTCTTCCACACCTTCAACACCCTGCACAACGCGAACAAGCAGATCGTCCTCTCCTCGGACCGGCCGCCCAAGCAGCTGATCACCCTGGAGGACCGGCTGCGCAACCGCTTCGAGTGGGGGCTGATCACCGACGTCACCCCGCCGGAGCTGGAGACCCGGATCGCGATCCTGCGCAAGAAGGCGATCCAGGAGCAGCTGAACGCCCCGGCCGACGTGCTGGAGTTCATCGCCTCCCGGATCACCCGGAACATCCGGGAGCTGGAGGGCGCGCTGATCCGGGTCACCGCGTTCGCCAACCTGAACCGGGCCCCGGTCGACCTGGAGCTGGCCGGGATCGTCCTGAAGGACCTGATCCCGGGCGGGGACGAGGACGCCGGGCCGGAGATCACCGCGCAGGTGATCATGCAGCAGACCGCCGCGTACTTCGGCCTGGGCGTCGAGGACCTGTGCGGGTCCTCGCGCAGCCGGGTGCTGGTGACGGCCCGTCAGATCGCCATGTACCTGTGCCGGGAGCTGACCGACCTGTCGCTGCCGAAGATCGGCGCCCAGTTCGGCGGCCGGGACCACACCACGGTGATGCACGCGGACCGCAAGATCCGCTCGCTGATGGCCGAGCGGCGGTCCATCTACAACCAGGTCACCGAGTTGACCAACCGCATCAAGAGCTAGCTAACAAAAGTCGGACACCGTGCGGGGCCGCTGCGGCGGAGTGCTGCGGGATCGTCAAAAACCTTTGCCAGCACGGTAGTTGAAGCATCCAAGGG
>NZ_JBHUWH010000534.1:0-5018 GCF_042670125.1 Kitasatospora sp. NPDC057198
GGGCCGTCCCCGCCGTGCGGACGGCCACCGGACGCAAGCCGTCCTCCCGTCCGTGACACCGGGCGGCACGACGCGCGGCACACCGACCGGAAGGGCCCCGGCGCCGCGGCTCGGAAAAAATCCTGGAACCGCTCCGCGGCTGCGGACACGGAAGGTGTGTGGAGTACTCCTTGCCCCCTCGACCGAGCCCGGCCGGTGACCGGCACGCCTTCGCCTCGCTCTACGACGAGTACGCCAGGGCCGTGTACCTGCACGCGGTCAGGGCGACGGGGGACCGGGACCTGGCCGACGACGTGGTGTCCTTGACCTTCCTCGAAGCCTGGCGGCTGCGCGAGAAGCTGCGCGGCGAGGTGCTCAACCCGCGGGCGTGGCTGCTGGGGATCGCGACCAACGTGCTGCGCAACACCGCGCGGACGGCGCGCCGGCACCGGGCGGCCATGTCCCGGCTGCCCCCGCGCGAGCCCCTGCCGGACTTCGCCGACGAGGTCGTGGGCCGGATCGCCGACGCCGAACTGGCCGCGGCGGCGGTGCGGGCGCTCGGCCGGCTGCGGCGCGGCGAACGCGAGGTGTTCATGCTCGTGGTGTGGTCGGGCCTCGGCTACGCGGAGGCGGCCCAGGCGCTCGGCGTCCCCGTCGGCACCGTGCGCTCCAGGCTCTCGCGCGCCCGGGAGCGGCTCCACAGGTTCGTTTCCGCCGACCGGCCACCGGCCCGGAGCAGCGCGGAACGCCCACCCGCCCGCGAAGGGCACCGCACCGACAACCGCCCCTCCGTGGGGAGCCACCGAGGAAGGAAGCAGTCGTGACCACCGGCCCCAACGACCGCCACGCGCCGGACGGACAGCCGCCGGACGAGCACAGCGAGCGCCGTGCCCTCGCGCGCCTGCTGCCGCCCCCGCCCCACCCGGAGCTGGGGCTCGAACGCCGACGCACGGGCAAGGAGTTCCTGTTGAACGAGATCGACCGTGACCACCGCCCTTCCGCCCCCGCCCGTGCCCCCCGGCACGGGCGTCGACTCGCCCTGGTGACCGCGGTGGCCGCCGTCGCCGCCGTCACGGTGGTGTTCGCCACCCGGGGCGGCGGGACGCCCGCCGGGCAAGCGCCGCCGGCCACCGCGGCCTCCGTCCGGCTCCTGGACCGGATCGCGCAGGCCGCCTTCAGCCAGCCGCAGGCGCAGGTCCGCGACGACCAGTACAGCTACCTCAAGACGGTCGGACACAGCGTCTCGCTCAGCGAGGGCGAGGGCGGGACGATGGAGCGCGACATCGTCACCGAGGACCTGGAGCAGTGGACCGCGGTGGACGGCCGGCGGCCCGGCCTCCAGCGCGGAGCAGGGGGCGACCGGCAGATCCCGGCCCAGGACGGCGGCGCGCTCAACTCCCCCACCTACAGGCTCCTGGCCGGCCTGCCGACCGACCCCGAGGCACTGCTGAAGCAGGTCTACGCCGATGCCGACCGGAACCACGGCCCCGGCAGCGGCTCCACGACCGGCCCCGACCAGGAGGCGTTCGTGACCATCGGCGACCTGCTCCGCTCCTCGACCGCCCCCGCCCCGGTCAGCGCGGCCCTGTACCGGGCCGCCGGACGCATCCCGGGGGTGACCACCGTCGACGACGCGGTCGACGCGGCCGGCCGCCACGGCGTGGCCGTGGCCCGCGTGCACGGGAACGAACGCGACGAGTGGATCTTCGACAGCCAGACCCTCCACCTGCTCGGCGAACGCACCGTCCTGCTGAAGGACGGCCCCTGGGGCAAGGCCGGCGACGAGGTGACCTCCATCGCCATCGTCGCCCGCGGCATCGCGGACGCTTCCGGCGAGGCGCCCGGCACGGAGTCGAACATCTGACGGAAATCCCGCCGATCATTGGCCGGTTTGTATCAGAACCATTGTGCGAGTACCGAGACTCCCGATTCAGTTCCACCAGAACGGTTCTGTTGGTCCATCAGGAGAGGGAGTAGTCATGCGTTCGCTTCGCACGCTCGTCGCTGTCGCCGGAGCCGCCGGCGCACTGGTGCTGGCCGCGCCCACCGCCATCGCGGCGCCCGCGCCGTCCGCGCCGTCCGCTCCCACCGGCCCCGGCGTCCGGCAGTCCGCCGGTCCGGCCCCGGCGGCGCCGTCCAAGCCGGTGATCGCCACGTACCACGGCAAGCGGATCGACCTGTCCGAGGGCTGGGCCGGCGCGAGCGTGTGCACCGAGGTGCCGGGGGGCGCCGTCTACTGCCACGACAGCCTGGCCGAGGCGGACGCGGCACTGCCGGAGATCGCCCCGGCACTCGCCGAGGCGGCGAAGGCCGCTCCGGCCGTCCGGGCCGACGGCCTCGCCTCGCCGCAGGCGATCAGCGACTGCACCGCCGGCTGGGCCTGCCTCTACGAGCACAGCGACTACAGCGGCCGGATACTGCGCTGGTCCGAAGCGGGCACCAAGAACCTCGACGACTGGTCGTTCCGCGACACGGCCAGCTCGGCCTGCGTCAACCGGAGCTCCGGCGGCATGTCCGTCTACGACGAGCGCAGCTTCCTGCCCGACCCGTGGATGTCCCTGGGCAACGGCTACTGCTACGACTTCACCACCGTCAGCTACCCCACCGGCGGCAACTGGAACGACAAGGCCGACTACGTCGAGCTGTAGTCGGCCTCGTACCACCGCAGCCGGCCCGGCAGCGGAGAACCGGCCCGGCAGCGGGAAGCGGGCCCGGACGCCGTCCCACAACGGAGTCCGGGCCCGTGCCCTGTCCCGGTACGGCGGTGCTCAGCCGAGGTCGTACCGGGTGCCCTCGGCGACGGCGCGCAGCTTGTCGGGGTTGGCCACGTTGTGGATGGTCGAGATCCGGCCCTCCGGGTCGAAGTCGAAGGTCAGCGTGGCCATCACCCGGTCGGGGCCGCGGAAGACCACGCCGGGGCCGCCGTTGATCGTGGTGAGTTCGGCCCGCATCGATCCGGGCTCGACGCCCTGGTAGGTCGCGGTGCCGAGGGCGGCGAACCAGTTGGCCACGGTCTCCAGGCCGATGACCGGCTTGAGGGCCTGGCGGACCTTGCCGCCGCCGTCGGTCCACAGCGTCACGTCCGGGGAGAGCAGTTCCATCAGGGTGTTGAGGTCGCCGCCGGTCGCCGCCGCGAAGAAGCGCTCGGTGACGTCGCGTTGGCGGGCGCGGTCCGCGGTGAAGCGGGGCCGCCGGGCCCGGACGTGTTCGCGGGCGCGGTGCGCGGCCTGCCGGACCGCCGGTTCCGAGCGTTCCACCGCCTGCGCGATCTCGGCGTAGCCGAAGGCGAAGACCTCCTTGAGCACGAAGACGGCGCGCTCCAGCGGGCTGAGCGTCTCCAGGACGACCAGCAGGGCGGTGGAGACCGTGTCCGCCGCGGCGACGCCGTCCGCGGTGTCCGGGCCGGTGAGGACCGGTTCGGGGAGCCATGGCCCGACGTAGGTCTCGCGCTGGTGGCGGGTCGAACGGAGCCGTTCCATCGCCAGGTTGGAGACGATCCGGGACAGGTACGCCCTGGGGTCGGCGACCTGGGAGCGGTCGGCCGCCGACCACTTCAGCCAGGCGTCCTGGACGGCGTCCTCGGCGTCGGCGGCGCTGCCGAGGATGCGGTAGGCGACCGAGAAGAGCAGGGTGCGGTAGCGCTGGAAGGCGAGCTGGTCGGGGTCGTCCGGCCGCGGACCGGTCACCGGCCGGGGCACTGACCGGGGCACTGACTGGGGCTGGGTCACTTCGCGCTCCTGGTGCGGGTGTGGCGGCCGCCGTGCGGCCAGATCGCGCCCGAGGCGGGCGCCTTCTTCATCCGGGCGAAGGTCGGCCACGGCGAGGCGGTGACCGTCTCCTTGTACTTGGCGGCCCACCGTCCGGTCAGCACGATCCGGCGCGGGCTGCCGTCGGGGTGGGTGAACTGCACGACGGCGTCGTCGCGGCCCAGGCTGACGGGGGTGTGGTAGTAGCCGAAGCGGAAGTCCCGGGGCTCCTTCCCGGCCAGGGTGCGCAGGATCGCGAGGGCCGCGTGCACGCCGGTGGGCATGCCGCCCTGGCAGGTTCCGTGCATCACACCGTAGCCCTGCCGGATCGCCGCCGCGTCGCCCACCGCGTAGACGTCCGGGTGCGAGACCGAGCGCAGCGCGCGGTCGGTGACCACCCGGCCGCGCCCGTCGACGGTCAGGCCCGCGGCGGCGGCCAGCGGGGGGACGCGGGTGCCGCTGGTCCACAGCACCGCGTCGGCCGGGACGCGGGTGCCGTCCGCGAGGGTGACGCCGTCCGGCAGCACCTCGGTCACCTCGACGCCGCCGTGCACCCGCACGCCGAGGCGGGCGAGGGCCGCGTCCAGGTGGGCCTTGGCCCTGGGGTGGGTGCCCGCGCCCGGCTCGTCCCGGCCGATCAGCACGACGGTGAGCCCGGGGTGCCGTTCGGCGATCTCCGCGGCGGCCTCGACGCCGGTGAGGCCGCTGCCGCCGACCACGACCGTTCCCGCCCCGCGCCGGGTCAGCCGGTCGAGCCGGTCGGCGAGGACGGCGGCGTCCTCCGGGCTGTCGAGGGTGTGGGCGTGCTCGGCCGCGCCGGGGACGGCGGCGGTGTCGGCGACGCTGCCCAGGCCGTAGACGAGGGTGTCGTAGCGCAGGACGCGGTCGTCGTCGATCCGGACGGTCCTCGCCACCGGGTCCACGGCGGTGACCCAGCCGCGGACGAACTCGGCGCCGGTGCCGTCCAGCAGCTCCGGGATGCTCAGTTCCGCGGTGCGCCGACCGGTGGCGGTCATGTGCAGGCGCAGCCGCTCGGTGAAGGTGTCGTGCGCGTTGACCAGGGTCACCCGCAGGTCGCCGCGCCTGCGGGTGCGGGCCGCGAGCTGGATCGCGGCCGAGAGCCCGGCGTAGCCGGCGCCCAGGACCAGGACCTCGTGCCGTCGCGGTGCCACCGTGCTGTCCATCTGCCGCCTCTTTCCGTTGGTCGTCTCCGCCGTGCGGACGACCACCAGACGCAAGCCCGAGCCGCTCCCGGAGCCGTCCGTCGGGGAGTTGCGGCTGGAGGAGGTGATG
>NZ_JBHUWH010000535.1:0-5006 GCF_042670125.1 Kitasatospora sp. NPDC057198
CTCCCCGGAGCGCGGGCCGTCGGCCTGTCCGGAGAGCGAGACGCGGATGTCCACGATGCGACCCCGGCGCGGCGGCACTTGACGGGCCGCCGCCGCGTCGTGAAGCATCTGCGGCATGAACTCCGGCACCTTCCTGGTCTGCCGCCTGCACGTCGATCTGCGACGCCAGGCGAGCGACATGTGTGCCTGCTGTTGACGCCCTCCGCGTGAAATCCCGCGTGCGCCCTGTGGGTTGACCAGGGCCCCCGCACCCGTCCGGCCCCGCCGCACCCCTCTTCTCGCCCTGCCGTCCGCGCGCTGCCCGCCCGGTCCGTGCCCTCCGCGCACGCGTCCCCGGCGACGGCCGCCCCGGCGCATCCCGGAGGACCCCATGAGCATCGACCTCGCCACCACCCCCACCGCCACCACCCCCGCCGCCGGATCCCGTGTCGCCGGATCCCCCGTCGGCACCGCCCGCCCGCCACTGTCCCCGAACGCGCTGCGCCGGATCGTCCGCGACCTGGCCGAGCGGCCCGAGCGCTGGCTGCACCGGGTGCGGCTGTCCGCGGAGGACCGCTGGTACGAGCGGTTGGAGCTGGCGGAGGACTACGAGGTGTGGCTGATCAGCTGGCTGCCGGGGCAGTCCACCGGCTTCCACGACCACGGCGGCTCGCGCGGGGCGTTCACGGTGGCGCTGGGCGAGTTGGAGGAGCTGGCGCTGGCCGGGCCGGAGCACGGACTGACGGTGCGCCGGCTGTCCTCCGGCAGCGAGCGGGCGTTCGGCCCGCAGTACCTGCACGACGTCCGCAACACCGCGCAGGGCCCGGCGGTGACGCTGCACGCGTACTCGCCGCCGCTGAGCGGGATGTCGCACTACGAACTGCGGGCCGGCGGCCTGGTGAAGACCTCCACGGAAGGACCGGAGCAGTGGTGAGGACGGTGGAGCAGCTGCTGGCGGAGGCCCGGCGGGGCCTCGACCGGCCGGATCCGCTCCGGGCCCGGGACGAACTCGCGGACGGGGCACGGCTGGTGGACATCCGTCCGGCGGCGCAGCGGGCCCGCGAGGGGGAGATCCCGGGGGCGCTGGTGATCGAGCGGAACGTGCTGGAGTGGCGGCTGGACCCGGCCGGCAGCCACCGGATCCCGGAGGCCGTCGACCACGACGTGCGCTGGATCGTGGTCTGCTCGGAGGGGTACGCCTCCTCGCTGGCGGCCGCCTCGCTGCGGGAGTTGGGGCTGCACCGGGCGACGGACCTGGACGGCGGTTTCGTCGCCTGGGCGGCGGCCGGGCTGCCCACCAGCCCGGTGGATCAAGGTTTGCGGTGAGAGCGCCCCGGGAAGCCGGACAAGCGACGGACCACGACCACCCGCACCGCCGGCGCTCCCGAACCGGCGCCCCGCCGACCTGACGACCACCCGACGACCACCCGACGCCCACCCGACGGCCGACCCTCCGAGGACCCTTCCGTGATCAGATTCGAGGGCGCCGCCAAGCGCCACCCCGACGGCACGGTCGCCGTCCGCGGCCTGGACCTGGAGGTGCCGGCCGGCCGGACCACCGTGCTGGTGGGGCCGTCGGGCTGCGGCAAGACCACCATCCTGCGGATGGTCAACCGGATGGTGGTGCCGACCGCCGGGCGGGTGCTGCTGGACGGGGCGGACGTCGCCTCGCTGCCCGCGGCGGGGCTGCGGCGCGGCATCGGGTACGTGATCCAGCAGGCGGGGCTGTTCCCGCACCGCCGGGTGATCGACAACGTCGCGACGGTGCCCCGGCTGCTCGGCTGGGACCGCAAGCGGGCCCGGAGCCGGGCCGCCGAACTGCTGGAACTGGTCGGCCTGCCGCCGGAGACCGCACGCCGGTACCCGGCCCAGCTCTCCGGCGGACAGCAGCAACGGGTCGGTGTGGCAAGGGCGTTGGCGGCGGACCCGCCGGTACTGCTGATGGACGAGCCGTTCAGCGCGGTCGACCCGCTGGTGCGCGCCGGGCTCCAGGAGGAACTCCTGCGCATCCAGGGCGAGTTGAGCAAGACCGTGCTGTTCGTGACGCACGACATCGAGGAGGCGGTCCGGCTCGGCGACCGGGTGGTGGTGCTCCGCGAGCACGGCGAGATCGCCCAACTCGCCGACCCGCACACGCTGTTGACCGCCCCGGCGGACGCCGGCGTGGCCGCCTTCCTGGGCCGCGACCGGGGGCTGCGCGGGCTGGGCCTGCGCCCGGCCACCGCCGTCCCCCTCGACGACCTGCAACCCTCGTACGGGGACTGGCGGTTGCTGCTCGACCAGGACGGCCGGCCGGAGCACTGGGCGCGCGGCGCCGAACGCCACCCGGCCCCGGCGTTCGCCCCGGCCCGGGACTCACTGCGCTCCGCGCTGGACGCCGCACTGCTGGCCCCGTCCGGCCGCGCCGTCGCGGTGGACGCCGCGGGCCGGGCGGTCGGCACCGCGAGCCGCGCCGCCGTGGTCGAGGCCCTGGCCGCCGACAGCACCCCGACCCCCGCCGCCACCACTACCGGCGCCACCACCACCACCACCGCCACCGCCACCGCCACCGCCACCGCCACCGCCACCGCCACCGGTGACCCGATACCCGGGCAGGTGCCGCATGCTGGACGGTGAGCCGCTGGTCCGCTGGCGCTGGCTCGGCGACCACCTCGGCTACCTGGGCGACCTGACGGCCGACCACGCGGTGATCGCCCTCGTCCCGGTGCTGCTGGCACTGCTGCTGGCGGTGCCGCTCGGCCTGGCCTGCGCGCGCTTCCCGCGCCTGTACCAGCCGCTCGCGGCGGTGTTCAACGTGGTGTACGCGCTGCCCTCGCTGGCGGTGTTCGTGGTGCTGATCCCGTACACCGGGCTGGCCACCCGCCAGACCGTGATGGTGCCGCTGACCTGCTACGCGCTGGCGGTGCTGCTGCCGACCACGGTGGACGGGCTGCGGGCGGTGCCGGAGCCGGTGCGACAGGCGGCCACCGCGCTGGGCTACGGTCCGTGGCGGCGGCTGGCTGCGGTCGAACTCCCGGCCTCCGTGCCGTACTTGATCGGCGGGCTGCGGGTCGCCGCGGTGTCCTCGATCTCGCTGGCGGCGGTGGGGGCGCTGGTCGGCCGGGGCGGCCTGGGCTACCTGTTCGTGGACGGCTTCCAGCGGACCTTCCCGACCCCGATCCTGGCCGGGATCACCCTGGTGGCGCTGCTGGCGCTGGCCACCGATCTGCTGCTGGTGGCGGCCCGCCGGGTGCTGGCGCCGTGGGCCCGGGGGGTGGCGCGGTGAACTGGCTGGGCTGGCTGCACGACTTCTTCGCCGAT
Organism: Kitasatospora sp. NPDC057198; assembly: GCF_042670125.1. NCBI lineage: Bacteria > Bacillati > Actinomycetota > Actinomycetes > Kitasatosporales > Streptomycetaceae > Kitasatospora > Kitasatospora sp. NPDC057198. Next base: position 3,280 of record NZ_JBHUWH010000535.1, read on the forward strand.
CCGGCGCACCGCTCGGGCCCGGACTCGATCGTCCACCGGGTGCTGGAGCACCTGGCGTTCTCCGCCGAGGCGCTGGGCCTGGCCGCGCTGGTGGCGCTGCCGCTGGGGCTGCTGATCGGCTACTCGGGGCGCGGCCTGTTCGTGGTGACGGCGCTGGCGGGCGTCGCGCGCGCCCTGCCCACGCTGGGACTGGTGACGCTGGCGGTGCTGCTGGCGGGCGTCGGCGACGCGGCGGTGCTGCTGCCGCTGACCGCGCTGGCCGCGCCGCCGATGCTGGTGGCCGCCGCCGAGGGGGTGCGCGGCACCGACCCGGACGTCCGGGACGCGGCCCGCGGCATCGGGCTGACGCACCCGCAGACGCTGCTGCGGGTGTGCGTGCCGGCCGCCGCGCCGACCCTGCTGGCGGGGGTGCGGACGGCCTCGGTGCAGGTGATCGCGACCGCCACGGTGGCCGCGTACGTCGGCCTCGGCGGCCTGGGCCGGTACGTGATCGACGGGCTGGCCACCCGGAACTACCCGACCACGGTCGGCGGCGCCCTGCTGGTGGTGCTGCTGGCGGTGGCGGTCCAACTGCTGTTCGCCCTGCTGATCCGGCTCGCCGCGCCGCCCGGCACGCGCACCGGCCGCACCGGCCGCACCACCGCAGACCCCGCACCCGTACCCGTACTCGCACCCGACCCCGCAGACGCAGACGATCCCGCAAGCCCTCCCGCACTCGTGAAGGAATCCCCATGACGCCCCGTCCGGTCCGCATCGCCCTCGCCGTCGCCCTGCTGGCGGGTGCGGCGGCCTGCTCCTCCTCCGGCGGCAGCGACCCGCTGGCCGCGAAGTCGCCCGCCCCGGCGCCGTCCGCCTCCTCCGGGGCCTCCGGGGCGGGTGCCGCGTCCGGGAAGACCGTGGTGGTCGGCTCGGCGAACTTCCCGGAGAACGTGCTGCTGGCCTCGATCTACTCGCAGGCCCTGCAGGCCAAGGGCGTGAAGGTGGAGGAGAAGTTCAACATCGGCAGCCGCGAGGTGCTGTACGGGCAGTTGCAGTCCGGCGCGCTGACGGTGCTGCCGGAGTACAACGGCGCGCTGCTGGGCTACCTGGACGCCAAGTCGACGGCCACCGGCGAGGACGCGGTGAACGCCGAACTGAAGGCGAAGCTGCCGGCCGGGCTGGCGATCCTGGACTCGGCGGCCGCGGAGGACAAGGACTCGCTGACGGTCACCCAGGAGACCGCCGACCGGCTGGGCGTGAAGTCGATGGCCGACCTGGCGGGCAAGGCGCAGGACCTGGTGATCGGCGGCCCGCCGGAGTTCAAGTCCCGGCGCGAGCAGCAGTTCAAGGACGTCTACGGGCTGACCTTCAAGGAGTGGAAGCCGACCGGCGACACCACCGCGAACGCGCTGAAGGACGGCGGCATCCAGCTCGGCAACGTGTTCACCACCGATCCGAAGATCGTCCAGTTGAAGCTGGTGTCGCTGGAGGACCCGAAGAACGTCTTCAGCGCGCAGAACGTCACCCCGCTGGTGAACACCGCCGGTCTGGACGCCACCGGGACGGCCGCGCTGAACGCGGTCTCGGCGAAGCTCGACACGGCCGGGCTGACCGCGCTGATGAAGCGCGTGGCGGTGGACAAGGAGGACCCGTCGGCGGTCGCCAAGAGCTGGCTGAAGGGGGCCGGCCTGAGCTGACCCGCCGCCGCGGAGCACCGTCCGCCGGCCCCGCCCCGAGCAGTCGGGGGC
>NZ_JBHUWH010000536.1:0-5000 GCF_042670125.1 Kitasatospora sp. NPDC057198
GGCGGCGCGGGCGGTGCGGGCGGCGCCACCGCGGCGGACGGCACGGGTCCGACGGCCGACGGCACGGGCGCGGCGGGCGCGACGGGTGGTGCCGGGGCCGCCGGGCCGGGCTCGGTGGCCGCCTCGGCCGCCGGCCCGGCGGGCGCCGCCTCCGCGACCCGGTCGACCACCGGGACCAGCTGGGTGGGCAGCCGGGACGCGCCGGCCTGCTCGGGCACCCGGAAGCTGACGGTGTGCCCGTCGGCGACCTCGCGCAGCATCCGGCCGGCCTCGTCGGCGCCGGGCCGCTCGGCCGGGTCCTTGGCCATCAGCGCGGCCAGCACCGGCCCGAGCCCGGCGGCCCGGCGCGGGGTGGGCAGCGGCTCGTCGACGACGGCGGTGAGCGTGCTGAGCGGGTTGTCCCGGCGGAACGGCGACTCGCCCTCCACCGCGTGGTACAGCGTCGCGCCGAGCGCCCACAGGTCGGAGGCCGGTCCGGGCCGCTGGCCCTGGGCCCGCTCCGGGGCCAGGTAGTCGGGCGAGCCGACCAGGTCGCCGGGGCGGGTGATGTCCATCGCGCCCTCGAACTTGGCGATGCCGAAGTCGAGCAGCACGACCCGGCCGGTGCCGTGCTCCAGCAGCACGTTGGCGGGCTTGACGTCGCGGTGCAGCACCCCCAGCTGGTGGCCGCGGTGCAGGGCGGCGAGCACCTGGAGGCCGACGTCGGCGGCCTCCCGGGGCGTCAGCGTGCCGTCCTGGGTGATCACGTCGGACAGCGCGCGGCCGTCCACCAGCTCCATCACGATCCACGGCCGGCCGTCCTGCTCCAGCACGTCGTGGATGGTGATCACGCCCGGGTGCTTGATCCGGGCCGCGGCCCTGGCCTCCCGCTTCATCCGGGTCTGGAGCATCTCCAGGTCCTCCTCCGAGAGGTGGCTGACCGTCAGTTCCTTGACGGCCACCTCCCGGTCCAGCATCTCGTCCCTGGCACGCCAGACGGTCCCCATCCCGCCGCGCCCCAGACGCTCGCCGAGCGCGTACCGCCCGGCCAGCAGACGGCCGGTCGACTGGTCCTGTGCGCCCATGACCGCACCCCCCTTCGCTCCCCCACCGCCGGTCGGACGGGGTCCTCGCAGACCGTGTGCCTGCTCGCACCGACGGTTCAGGAGGCAAGCCTAGGCTGCACGGGGCCGCCCGGGAATCGCACCCCGGGCTACGAATCGCACCGTGACCGGCCACTCTCAGCCTGCGACCGCCACGATCCCGGCGAGCGCCGCGGCCAGCAGCACCAGCACGCCCCCCAGCACCAGCGGCCCGAGCATCCGGGGCGGTATCCGCGGTGCGCGCGCCGGGGCCTGACGGTCCGTCCCCCGCTCCGCGGACCGGGCCGGGCGCCGGCCGCGCGGGTGCGGCACCAGCGGGCCCGCCGCCGGGCGGGGCACCGGCAGCAGCGGGTCGGGCGGGCCGTCCGGGCCCGGTTCGGGTGCGAACAGCAGCAGTTCGCGCAGCTCCCGCTGGACGGCTTCCGCGGCCGGCCGGGCCGCGGCGTCCGGCTGCAGCAGCCGCTCGACCAGCGGCCGCAGCGGCCCGCACCCGTCGGCGGGCCGGTGCCGCCCGTCCCGGACGGCCGCCAGCAGCGTCGGCAGGTCGTCCTCCGGGTACGGGCCGCGGCCGGTCAGCAGCCGGTACAGCAGCACCCCCAGCGCCCAGGTGTCCGCGGGGGCGCCCGGGTCGATCGCCCAGCGCTCGGCGAGCGGTCCGAGCATCAGCGCCCGGGTCTCGTACACCCGGCGCGGCACCTCGCCGCCCAGCGCCGCGCACAGCTCCTCCTCGGCGGCGCCCAGCAGCAGGCCGCCGAGCATCGCCGCGCCGTCCTCGCAGACCAGCACCGTGCGCAGGGTCAGGTTCCCGTGCGTCAGACCGTCCTCGTGCAGTGAGCGCAGCGCCCCCGCCAGGTCCGCCCCGATCTCCGCCACCCGGTACGGCGGGACGGGCCCGTCACCCGCCAGCCGCTCCAGCGGCACCCCCGCCACCGCCTCCTCGGCGACCCACAGCACCTCGTCCTCGGGCCCGGCCGCGAGCCCCCGCAGCAGCCGCGGGTGCGCCCCGGCGGCCGCCGCGACCTGCGCGACCCGCGCGGTCACCCGCGGCCCGTACGACGGCGCGGGCTCCCCCACCGGGTGGCCCGGCACCAGCAGTTCGGGCAGTTCCAGCCCGAACAACCGCACCCGCGCCCCGCCGTGGACGTCCACCGCGAGCACACCGGCCTCGTCCTGCGGACGGTCCGTCACCCGGTACCGCCCGGCCACCACTTGCCCCGGCTCCGCTCGCATGCCTGTTCCTCACGCCGTCGTCCCGCCAGCGTACGGCCCCCGCCCGCCCCCGCGGCCGCCCGGTGCGCGCTTTCCCCCCACTAGCGGAAGCCGCCCCACCGCCCCGGCCCGCCGCCCCGCCCGCGCCGGAGCCGCCCCCGGAGGGGGTGCCGGCTCCGCTACGGCGCGGGCTGGAAGCTCTCGAACGAGACCTGCCGGGCCTGCGAGCCCTCCGGGGCCGTCCAGATCTCCTCGGGCATGGTCCAGTAGATCGCGTACCCGTACTTGCCGCCCCCGGTGACGAAGCCGCGGTTGAGCGAGTGCAGCAGGGTGCCGGCCTTGCCGGTGTACGTCCACTCCCAGTCGGCGGCGTTGCTCCAGTCCCGGTAGGAGATGGCCTCCACCCTGACCTTGCGGTAGTTGGTCATCTTCGCGTTGCGGTCGGACGCCTGCCAGTCCTTCAGCGCGCTGTCCCCGGCGGGGCTCTGCCAGTCGACGACCAGCCGCAGGCCGCGCCCCTCGAAGCGCCGGCTGGTGGAGCGGTAGTCCGGCCCCTGGTCGGTCATCCACTCGGGCAGCGCGATGCTGAACCCGGACGCGTCCTTGTACACCTTGTACCCGGCGGGCAGTTGCCCCTTGGACGCCGAGGGCGAGGGCGAGGGCGAGGCCGAGGGCGAAACCGGGTCCGACGGCGGGGCGGACGCCGGCCCGGTCCCCGCCGGGCTCGCCGGCGGCGCCGCCGCCGGCGCCGTCGTCCCGCCCGGGGAGGCCGTGGCGCCGCCGTCCCCTCCCTCGGGCCAGAACGCCACCAGCGCCGCGACCAGCACGAGCACCGCGGCCAGCGCCGCGCCGGCCAGTACCGCGCGCCGCCGCCCGCCGAACGGCCGTTCCGCGGCGGGCACTTCGGCGGTCCGCTCGGGCGGCGCGGCCGCGGCCGACGGGGCCGGCGGGGCGGGCGGGGCCGGGACGGCCACCGTCTCGGCGTCCGGCAGCGGCTTCCCGGCGGCGACCAGTTCGAGCAGCGGCCGGGCCGTGCCGGCGTCCATCCGCTCGGCCGGGTCCTTCTCCAGCAGGCCCTCGATGACGCGGCGCAGCGGCCCGGCGTTGCGCGGGGCGGGCAGCGGTTCGGTCATCACGGCGGTGAGGGTGGCCAGCGCGTCGCCCCGGTCGTACGGCGGGACGCCCTCGACCATCGCGTACAGCGTGCCGCCCAGCGACCACAGGTCGGACGGCGGTCCGGGCAGCTTGCCGCGGGCGCGTTCGGGGGCGATGTACGAGGGGGCGCCGACCAGCATGCCGGTGGAGGTGATGGAGGTGTCGCCCTCGACGCTGGCGATGCCGAAGTCGGTGAGCACGGTGCGCCCGTCCTCGCCGATCAGCACGTTCGACGGTTTGACGTCCCGGTGCAGGATGCCCTGGGCGTGCGCGGCGCCGAGCACGCCGAGCAGGTCGAGGGCGATCTGCGCGGCCCGTTCGGGGGCGAGCGGGCCGTCCTCGGCGACCACGTCGGCCAGCGACCGGCCGGCCACCAGTTCCATCACGATCCACGGCCGGTCGTCCTCCTCGACCACGTCGAAGACGGTGACGGCGGAGGCGTGCCGGATCCGCGCGGTGGCCTTGGCCTCGCGCAGGGTGCGGACGACCAGCCGGTGCTTCTCGATCTCGTCGACGGTGCCGGTCATCCGGAGTTCCTTGACCGCGACGATCCGGCCCAGCATCTCGTCCTCGGCCCGCCAGACGGTGCCCATGCCGCCGCGTCCGAGCACCTCGCCGAGCCGGTAGCGGTCCGCCAGCAGTCGGCCGGTCGGTTCCTGCGGCTGCGTCACGGTGCGCTCTCCCCCATGGTGTTGCGGCCGGCGGCGGGCATCCCGGCCGTGGCCTGACGGCATGTCGGACCACCGGAGGTGGCGGTCGCACGCCGGACACCCATCATCCCCTGTCCCGTCCCTCCCCGGCCACCCGCCCCCTCGCCCGGCAGCACGGGACTGTTCGACTGTCCGCTCGGCCTGCTAGCCTCTGCGCGCTCTTGACACCAACCACCAAACGGGGGAGACCGCGATGAGCACGCCCGACCCGAACAACCCGTACGCCGCTCCCGCGGCCCCGCCGCAGGGCCAGCCGCCCGCCCAGGGCTGGGGCGCCCCGCAGGCTCCCGGCGCCCCGCAGGCCCCCGGTGCCCCGGGCTACGGCGTCCCGCCGCAGCAGGGCGCTCCCGGCCAGCCCTGGGGCACGGCCGCCCCGATGGCGATGGGGCAGGCGCCGGCCGGCCCGAAGAACGTGCCCGTCGCGGTCCTGACCGGCCTGGCCGTGGCCGTGGTCGCCGCCGTCGTCTACGGCTTCGTCATGAAGTCCACCGAGCGCGAGTTCAACTGGGCCGTGATCGGCATCGCCGCCCTGGTCGGCTTCACCATCGGCAAGATCGGCGGCAAGAACCCGGCGCTGCCCTTCGTCGGTGCGGTCTTCGCCGTGTTCAGCCTGTTCCTCGGCGAGTTCCTGGCCTACGCGATGGCGCTCAGCGACGCGACCGACGGCGAGATGTCGACGGTGAAGGCGTTCACCGAGCACTTCGACATCCTGTGGGCGGCGTGGAAGTCCGAGTTCGACTTCATCTCGGTGGTCTTCACCGCGGCCGGCCTGCTCGTCGGTTTCGGCGTGACCAAGAAGGTCGGCGAGTCCTGACCGGCCTCCCCCGCACACCCGGAGGGCCCC
>NZ_JBHUWH010000537.1:0-4997 GCF_042670125.1 Kitasatospora sp. NPDC057198
GTTCCCCCCTCTCCGGGGAACGGCGCGCCGCCCGTTTGCCGTTTGCCGCCATTTGTCCGCATCGGTCCTATCCTTGGCGGCACTATGGTGCGGCAACTCGGAGAACTTGAGAACGACATCATGACCCGGGTGTGGCAGTGGAACCGCCCCGTCACCGTCCGGGAGGTTCTGCAGGATCTGCGGTCGGAACGCGAAATCGCGTACACCACCGTGATGACGGTGCTGGACAAGCTCTATCGAAAGGGCTGGGTGCGCCGGGAGCGCGCCGGGCGCGCATACCGATATGAGCCGGTCTCCTCGCGGGAGGCGTACACCGCCGCACTGATGAACGACGCCTGGGCGACGAGCGACAATCCGGCCGCCGCCCTGGTGCACTTCTTCGGGATGATGTCGCCGGAACAGCGCGAGTGGCTGCGCGACGCGCTGCGGGTGGCGGGCGCCGACGCCGAGGAGACCTCCCCGCCCGCAGCACGATAACGTTCCCCGGCATGGAGGTCACCATCCGCCGTGCGCGGACCACCGACGTGCGCGCCGTCCGCCGGCTCATCGACACGTACTCCCGCGACGGCATTCTGCTCGACAAGCCGACCGTCACACTGTTCGAATCCGTCCAGGAGTTCTGGGTCGCCGAACGCGACCAGGACGGCCGGGTGGTGGCCTGCGGCGCGCTCCACGTGATGTGGGAGGACCTCGCCGAGGTGCGCACCCTCGCGGTGGATCCGGTCTGCAAGGGGCTCGGTATCGGGCACCAGCTGCTCGACAAGCTGCTGGAGACCGCGCGCTGGCTCGGCGTCCGTCGGATTTTCTGCCTGACGTTCGAGGTTCCGTTCTTCTCGAAACACGGCTTCGTCGAGATCGGCGAAAACGACGATCGTACGGCAGACCCGGCGGTCGTGGCCACGGAAGTCTATGAAGAACTCCTGCGCTCGTACGACGAAGGCGTCGCCGAGTTCCTCGACCTGGAGCGGGTGAAGCCGAACACACTGGGCAACTCGCGGATGCTGCTGCACCTGTGAGTCATGCCCGGGGGCACGACCTGCCACACAGGGGTTTGTGTTTTCCGGTGAAAGGCGCTTTCCTTTCTCTAGGCAATGGATCGTTATCGCGGAAAGGGAAGCCCGTGGCACAGAGGGTTCAGGTCATTCTGGAAGACGATCTCGACGGCGGATCCGCGGACGAGACGGTGACGTTCGCCCTGGACGGCGTGGCCTACGAGATCGACCTGAAGAGCGACAACGCGGAGAAGCTCCGCGGCCTGCTCGCCCCGTACGTCGAGAAGGGCCGCAAGCAGAGCGGCCGGCTGACCGCCCCCCGCCGCGGCGGCAGCGGCGGCCGGAGCGCCGGGCGGGCCGCCTCGGCCGGTCAGGCCGACACCGCCAAGATCCGCACCTGGGCGAAGGAGAACGGCCACCCGGTCAACGACCGCGGCCGCGTCCCGAGCAACGTGCGCGAGGCGTACGAGCGGGCCCACGCCTCCTGAGGCCGGGTCCGCACCTCCGGGGGCCGGGCCCGCGCCCCCCGGGGCCGGACGGCCCTCAGCGGGCGGGCGGCAGGCCCAGCCGCTCCCGCGCGCAGGCGTCCGCCAGGGCGTCCAGCAGGCAGAGCAGGTCGGGCGAGCGCAGGTCCAGGGCGGGGCGTCCGGCCCCGGTCCGCAGCCAGTGCGCGGCCCGCGGTCCGGGCACCCGGGGGTCTCCCGGGTACGCCGCGCGGGCCTCGATGGGCAGCCGCAGCTCCGGACCCCAGCCGAGCCACCGGAGCAGTTCGGGCACCGGCTCGGCGGCCCCGGGGGCGAGCAGGAAGACGGCCAGGCCGGCCTGGCGCAGCACCGGCCCGGCGCCGCGTCCGAGCCGCTCCAGGCGGCCCAGGGCGGCCCGTCCGGGCGCCAGCGGCACGGCCACCCGGTCCGAGCCGCGCCAGGGCGCGGCCGCGGGCGGTGCGCCCGGGGAGGTCGGCAGCGAACGGGTCACGACCTGTGCAACGCTGGAGGGGCCGGGCGGTCACGCGGCCGCCACCGGTACGGCGGTACGCCGCCCGCGGCCGACCTGATGGTCCGTCACTCGCGGAACCGGGTCGGCGGACTTCTCGCCAGGCGAACACGCACCCCGCGGAAACCGCGCGAAACCCGCCGGATTACCGGGTATGAATGCTGGTGGACGGGGTCGCACGAGCCCGGACGCAGCACGTCGCGGGGCCGGCGAGCCGGTTCCACCGAACCGTGTTCGCCGTTGGCGTAGCGGGATCCGGTGCATCGGGCCCGCCGCTGGGAACACCGTCTCCCAGCATCAGGTTGGGAAAGGTGTCGGCTGGTCGCGCAGCATGTTGCTCCCGCTCCGCGGGAGTTCCGTAGCCGCGCTGCTGAGCGGGACTAGCATGCGGAAGGACAGGGCGGGGACGGCCCCCGAACTGACCGACCGCTCTGAGGAGCGATTAACGATGTTCGAGAGGTTCACCGACCGCGCGCGGCGGGTTGTCGTCCTGGCACAGGAAGAAGCCCGGATGCTCAACCACAACTACATCGGCACCGAGCACATCCTCCTGGGCCTGATCCACGAGGGCGAGGGTGTCGCCGCAAAGGCGCTGGAGAGCCTCGGCATCTCGCTCGAGGCGGTCCGCCAGCAGGTCGAGGAGATCATCGGCCAGGGCCAGCAGGCCCCGTCCGGCCACATCCCCTTCACCCCCCGGGCGAAGAAGGTCCTGGAGCTGTCGCTCCGCGAGGCCCTCCAGCTCGGCCACAACTACATCGGCACCGAGCACATCCTGCTCGGCCTGATCCGCGAGGGCGAGGGCGTCGCCGCCCAGGTCCTGGTGAAGCTCGGCGCCGACCTCAACCGGGTGCGCCAGCAGGTCATCCAGCTGCTGTCCGGCTACCAGCCCGGCGGCGGCAAGGAGTCCGCCACGGCCGGCGGCCCGGCCGAGGGCACCCCCTCCACCTCCCTGGTCCTCGACCAGTTCGGCCGCAACCTGACGCAGGCCGCCCGCGAGGCCAAGCTCGACCCGGTGATCGGGCGCGAGAAGGAGATCGAGCGGGTCATGCAGGTGCTGTCCCGCCGCACCAAGAACAACCCGGTGCTGATCGGCGAGCCCGGCGTCGGCAAGACCGCCGTCGTCGAGGGCCTGGCCCAGGCGATCGTCAAGGGCGAGGTCCCGGAGACGCTGAAGGACAAGCAGCTCTACACGCTGGACCTCGGCGCCCTGGTGGCCGGCTCGCGCTACCGCGGTGACTTCGAGGAGCGCCTGAAGAAGGTGCTCAAGGAGATCCGCACCCGCGGCGACATCATCCTGTTCATCGACGAGCTGCACACCCTGGTCGGCGCGGGCGCCGCCGAGGGCGCGATCGACGCCGCCTCCATCCTGAAGCCGATGCTGGCCCGCGGTGAGCTGCAGACCATCGGCGCCACCACGCTGGACGAGTACCGCAAGCACCTGGAGAAGGACGCCGCGCTGGAGCGCCGCTTCCAGCCGATCCAGGTCGCCGAGCCCTCGCTCCCGCACACCATCGAGATCCTCAAGGGCCTGCGCGACCGGTACGAGGCGCACCACCGGGTCTCGATCACCGACGCCGCCCTGGTCGCCGCCGCCACCCTGGCCGACCGGTACATCTCGGACCGCTTCCTGCCGGACAAGGCGATCGACCTGATCGACGAGGCCGGCTCCCGGATGCGCATCCGCCGGATGACCGCGCCGCCGGACCTGCGCGAGTTCGACGAGAAGATCGCCGAGGTGCGCCGGGAGAAGGAGTCCGCGATCGACGCGCAGGACTTCGAGAAGGCCGCGTCGCTGCGCGACAACGAGAAGCAGCTGCTCCAGGCGAAGGCCAAGCGGGAGAAGGAGTGGAAGGCCGGCGACATGGACGTCGTGGCCGAGGTGGACGAGGAGCTCATCGCCGAGGTCCTGGCCACCGCCACCGGCATCCCGGTCTTCAAGCTGACCGAGGAGGAGTCCTCGCGCCTGCTGCGCATGGAGGACGAGCTGCACAAGCGGGTCATCGGCCAGGAGGACGCCATCAAGGCGCTCTCCCAGGCGATCCGCCGCACCCGGGCGGGCCTCAAGGACCCGAAGCGCCCCGGCGGCTCGTTCATCTTCGCCGGCCCGTCCGGCGTCGGTAAGACCGAGCTGTCCAAGACCCTGGCGGAGTTCCTGTTCGGGGACGAGGACGCGCTGATCGCGCTCGACATGTCCGAGTTCTCGGAGAAGCACACCGTCTCCCGGCTGTTCGGCTCCCCGCCCGGGTACGTGGGCTACGAGGAGGGCGGCCAGCTCACCGAGAAGGTGCGCCGCAAGCCGTTCTCCGTGGTCCTCTTCGACGAGGTCGAGAAGGCCCACCCGGACATCTTCAACTCGCTGCTGCAGATCCTGGAGGACGGTCGCCTGACCGACTCCCAGGGCCGGGTCGTGGACTTCAAGAACACGGTCATCATCATGACCACCAACCTCGGCACCCGGGACATCTCCAAGGGCTTCAACCTGGGCTTCGCGGCCACGGGTGACGTCCAGACCGGCTACGAGCGGATGAAGGCGAAGGTCGGCGAGGAGCTCAAGCAGCACTTCCGCCCCGAGTTCCTCAACCGCGTCGACGACATCGTGGTCTTCCACCAGCTGTCCGAGGCGAACATCATCGAGATCGTCGACCTGATGATCGCCAAGGTGGACCAGCGGATGAAGGACCGGGACATGGGCATCGAGCTCAGCCCGGAGGCCAAGAGCCTGCTGGCCAAGCGCGGCTACGACCCGATCCTGGGCGCGCGTCCGCTGCGCCGCACGATCCAGCGGGAGATCGAGGACCACCTGTCCGAGAAGATCCTGTTCGGCGAGCTGCGCTCGGGCCACATCGTGGTCGTCGGCGTGGAGGGCGAGGGCAAGGAAGCCAAGTTCACCTTCCGCGGCGAGGAGAAGTCCCCGGTGGCGGACACTCCGGCGGCGGTCTCGGCGGCCGGCCCGGATCTGACCAAGTAATAGCACCGCAAAGCGTTTCGCAAGCCGCCGCCCCCGACCCGGAC
>NZ_JBHUWH010000538.1:0-4993 GCF_042670125.1 Kitasatospora sp. NPDC057198
GGAAGCGGGCGGACTCCTCGGCGGTGGCCCGTCCGCGACGGCCGCGCCGACGTGCTCGCTCCGCCGGTTGCGGGGTGTCGGCGGGGCGGGCACCGCAGCGGGCGACCGATCGTCTCGGTACGGGCGTCGGACGGTCAGTCGTCGTCGAGCCGCCGGAGGACCCGGGTGAAGCCACCGTCGTCGAGCAGGCCGGCCAGCACCCGCGTCATGCTGTCGATGCCGGGATCCCGGACGACGAGACCGTCGGAGCACCGGAAGTAGCGGCCGCCCAGGGCCTCGCCGGTTCGGGACCACCTGTCCATGATTCGCCCGACCTCGGCGAGCGTGAACACGGTCGCGCTCCAGCGCGAGCCGTCCGCCGTCAGCCGGACCTCGACGTCGACGTTGCAGACGGCGTCCGGCTCCTCTCCCGGATCGGGTACGAACAACGCCTCGAACCGGTCCGTCCGGACGCGGTAGAAGGGCCCGTCCCACCCCTGCTCGGTGGCTGCGCCCCCAGTGCTGGTCACCCGGTGAGTATGTCCAGTCGGCCTGAACCGCTCAACCGAGTTCCCCGACACGCCTCCGGCGTCGGCGGCGGGCCCTGCGACCGGAAGCGCGAGCGGGGCCCGGCCGGGCAGTCGCCGTTCATCGTCTCGGACGAGTACGCGTGGGCGCAGGTCGACGACCCGGTCGCGGCAGCCGGGGCCGTGCTGGGCCTGCTGCGCGCGTAGTCGACCGCCGGTCCTCGAAGCGGCTCGCGGGGCGGAGACCCGTCATGCCGTGGTGGCCCGTCGGACCCGTCGGACCCGTCGGACCCGTTGGACCCGTCGGACCCGTCGGCCGCGGACCGGGGCCGCGTACGGGACCCGGTACCCGGGCCGGGGCACCGGCGGTTCCGGGTTCGGCGCGGTGCGGTTCGTGCCCGCCGGGGGCGACGTCCCGGCCGCCGACATGATCGGACGGCGCGGCTACCGTCCCGGCGGCACCCCGCCCGTCCGGTAGGAGGCCGTCGGCCGCGCCGCCGTCACCGCCCGGTCGTGGTGTCCGCCCGCGTCTCGCGGGTGCCGTCCGTCAGGGCCCGGCCGAGGAGGCAGGCCGCGGCGAGCGCGCAGAGGCCGGCGCAGATCCAGAAGACGTCCCGGTACCCGGTCCGGGCGGCGAGCGTTCCGGTGACGGCCCCGGCCAGGAGTTGGGCGACGGGGAAGGTGGACGAGTGGAGCGAGGACGCGGTGCCCGAGCCGCCGGGGACCTCCCGCTGCACGATCACCATCGGGAGGCCGGCCAGCACCGCGGTCCACAGGGCGTTGGGCAGTTGCAGGGCGATGAGGGCGGCGGGCGACCCGGCCAGGGGCAGCAGGCCGAAGAACGCGGTGGCGAGCAGGACGGCGCAGGCCACCAGGCGGGTCTTCCCGACGCGGTCGGCGAAGCGGCCGACCAGGAGCATCAGGGGGATCTCCAGTACGGCGCAGACCCCCGCCAGCAAGCCCGCCAGGGCGGCCGAGCGGTGCAGGTCCCTGGTGACGTACAGGGCGATGTCGATCAGGTAGACCTGGTCCGCCACGTTGACCGCGGTCACCGCCCCGAGCAGCAGCCACGTGCGGCGCGGCACGGTGGCCAGGACGCGGCGCAGACCGGGCCGGCGCTCCCGGGCGGGCCCTCCGGCGACCGGGGGGCGGGGCGGCGCGAGGGCCGGGAGGAACCAGCGTCCCAGGACGGCGGTGGCCAGGAGGAGGCCCGCGACGCCCGCGTACACCGGCCCGAAGCCCAGGTGCACGAGCAGGAAGAGGCCGGCGGGCGGGCCGACCACCCACCCGACGGAGAAGAGGGAGCGCACCGCGGAGCTGAACGGCGTCAGCTCCCGGCCGGTGGAGTCGGCGAAATCCTTGACGTACGCGAACAGTTGGGAGATGTAGCCGTCGTTCAGGCTGATCAGCACCGCCCCCGTCGCGAACACCGCGGCGTAGTTCCGGGCCGCGGCGAAGACCGCCGCCCCGACGACACCGGCCAGGGCGGTGACGGCGAGGGCGGTTCTCCGGTCCTCCAGCCGGTCGGACAGCTGCCCCGTGACCAGGTTGACGCCCACGGCGGCCGCGGCGCAGCCGATGAAGTACAGGCCGATGAGCCCCGGCCCCGCTCCGACGGCGTCCGCCAGGAACAGGCTGGTGGTGGTGCCGAGGACCGACACGGCGACGGCGTAGCAGCCGGTGGCGACGCCCAGGGCGGGCGCCGTCCGGCCGGGCCGGCGGGGTCGGTGGGGTGCGGGTTTCCGGTCCGGTGCTCCGGGTTGGGCGGTGCCTGCGGGCTGCACGTCGTTCCTCCGTTTCCCTCGGGTGGAAGCGGGGCGGACGGGGCCGGGAGCCCCTCGGCGGGGCCGGGATCACAGCCAGTCGTTCCGCGCGGCTCGGGCTCCTGCCTGGAAGCGGCTCTCGGCGCCCAGGCGGTCCATCAGTTCCTTCATCATCCGGCGCACGGTGCGCAGGGACAGGCCCAGTCTGCGGCCGGCGGACTCGTCCGTGTGGCCGTCGCCCAGCAGTTGCAGCAGGGCGCGTTCGGATCCGGTGAGGTGCCGGCCGTCGCGGGGGGCGGGCCGGGCGAAGTCGGCTCCGCTCCGCCACAGTTCGTCGAACAGGGCGCACAGCGGCCGGACCAGGGCCGCGCCGTGCAGTTCCAGTGCGCCGCGGTCGTTGCCGTCGGGGCCGCTCGGGACCAGGGCGGTGCTGCGGTCGACGATCACCAGCCGGATCGGCAGGAGGGGCACGGTGCGGATCGAAGCGCCGAGGCCGGCCAGCCGCCGGGCGTGGCGCAGGGTGCCGGGGTCGTTGCGGAAGCTGTCCTGGAAGACGCTGCGGACGGCCACTCCGCGGGCCAGCGCCAGCTGGTGCGGGCGTTCGCCGGCACGGAGCCGGTCGGGGCGGACGGCTCCCGCGGGCACCAGGGACAGGCACTCCCCGGTGGCGGTGGCGGCGAGTTCCTCGAGGCGGTCGCGGACGGCTTCGGGGGAGTCCAGCCGCAGGACCGTCTCGTCCTCGGGCCGCCGGTCGGTGTACTCGGCGGAGAGGTCCGCGATCGCGGACCGGGCGTTCTCCAACTGCTGCTGGCGGAAGAGCAGTTGGTTCTGGTTGTGGGCGAGCAGCCGGGTCAGCCCGACTTCCGGGCTGACGGCCTGCAGCGCGCGGGAGTCGTTCGCGGGCCGCAGGAGCGTCAGCTCCAGGAGTTCGTCGAGCGCCTCGCGCACCTGGGCCTCCGTCAGGTGCAGGACGGCGGCGATCCGTTCGACTCCGCCGTCCGGCTCGGCCAGCAGGGCCCGGTAGACGTTCTCCGTCCGCGCGTTCAGTCCGAGTGCCTGCAACACCGTGCCGTCCTCCCCAGGTCGGTGATCATCATCGGCACACGGCGGCCGGATCCGCAATGGCTCCGCGGACGAAATGATCTGGCACGTCCCTGCCAAGCGACTTGATGCCACCCCGGCGGCCGTGACACCGCCTTTTCCGGTCGGCATGATCGTCCTCGCCGGTCCGGGGGAGGAGCGAGAACCGGGACGACCCCCCCGCGAAGCACCCACCGGCGCGGCACGGTCATTCGACAGGAGGGAACACTCGTGGCCCACTCGACACGCATCGTGCGCACCGGCCCCGCCGCCAGCGGTTCCGAGCGGGCCGGTTCCGAGAGAGTCGGCTCCGAGGGGGCCGCCGTTCCTCCCGCACCACCGCACAGAGTCCGCTGAATCCCGTGCACCTGGTCGCGGTGACCCTCCTGTGCCCCGCCCCGGCGCGACCGCCGCTGACGGCCGGGGCGGTCACCGATCTGATGTGGGTCCACAGCCGGGGCGAGGACCGGGTGGAACACCTCCGGGCCCGCGTCGACCGCAACCGGTGCCACATCGCCGCCGCGATCATCGCGGACACTCCCGACGCGGCGGCCGCGAACCTGCGCCGCGTCTGCGAACGCGCGCTGCGGCACGTGCCGGCCCTGCACGGCTGGCGCCTCGTCCTCGGCTGAGGACTCCACGAGCCCTGCCCGCCTCCCTCGCGCCCCCTGCCCAGGCGACGCCGTCCCGCCCCGTCCGGCCCCCGCACCGCCGTCCAGACCCGGGAGGAGCACCGGCGCACCCACTGACCGCGCGGTGGCGCCCGCACACGACCGGAGCACCCGTCGATGACACGCAACCAGGAGAGCGCACCATGAAGAACATCCGCACCACGCTGACCGTCGCCGGCACCGCGCTGGCGATGGCCGTCCCCCTCGTCGTCGCCACCTCCGTACCCGCCTTCGCCGCGGGCCGCGACGGCGTCTGCGAGTCCGGGGAGTTCTGCTACTACTACAACAGCGACAACGCGGGCTCGGTCTCCGACTTCGCCGGCTCCGTCAGCAACTACGGGAGCACCCAGCCGGACTGCTACGAGTTCAAGAGCGCCGGCAGCGGCCAGGGCCTCTGCGTCAAGAACAACGCCGCGTCGGTGTGGAACCGCTCGGCGCGGACCGTGCGCGTCTACTACAACAGCGGCTACGAAGGCGCCTACCAGGACTTCGCCCCCGGCGCCAAGGGCAACCTGAACACCACCCTGAAGAACAACGACGCCTCGCACCTGTTCCTCGGCGGCAACCAGACCCCCGTCGACGACTACGACGGCAGCAGTCACGGCTTCTACGCCGGCCAGTGCACCGCCTTCGCGGCCTTCCGCATCGCCACCCGCCTCGGCGTCCCGGGCTTCGGCAACTCCTGGGGCGACGCGCACTGGGGCAACGCCAACACCTGGGACGACGCCGCCCGGACGGCCGGCCTCCCGGTCAACACCACCCCCACCGTCGGCTCCATCGCCGTCAACGACGTCAGCGGGACGTACGGCCACGTCGCCTACGTCAACGCGGTCCACTCCGACGGCTCCTTCGACGTCGAGGAGTACAACTACAACAACCCGACCGCCTACGGCACCCGCAGCCACGTCCGCGTCGGCGCGCAGGCCGAGTTCCAGTGGATGATCCACTTCTGAGCGGCCGCCCGCCGTACGGC
>NZ_JBHUWH010000539.1:0-4985 GCF_042670125.1 Kitasatospora sp. NPDC057198
GTCGAGGACGGCGACCTGGCCCGGATCGCCGACACCCTGGCGATCGAGGACCGCAAGCAGCTGAGCGCCGTCCTGCCCGCCCTGGCGTCCTGGCGGCGCCGCGAACGGGACCGCTCGGCGACCGACGGCTGGCGCTACCGGGTGGCCTGGTCGCCCGCGGCCGAACCGGCCGGCCCGGCCCGGCTGTCGGGCCGCTGGCTGGTCGTGCTCCCCGAGGGCCGGCGCGACGACGGGGCGGTGCGCGCCTGCACCGAGGCGCTCTCCGGGCGCGGCGCCACCGTGGTGCCCGTCGAGGTCCCGGCCGGGACCGTCGACCGGGCCCGGATCGCCCTCCCGGTCCTCGCCGTGCAGCAGGGCCCCGCCCGCGGCGTGTCGGGCGTCCTGTCGCTGCTCGCCCTGGACGAGACCCCGCTGCCCGGCCACCCGGTGGTGCCGACCGGCCTGGCCGCCACCCTGGCCCTGGTGCAGGCCCTCGGCGACACCGACATCGACGCCCCGCTGTGGGTCGTCACCCGCGGCGCCGTCGCCACCGGGCCCGACGAGGCGCCCACCAGCCCCGCGCAGGCGCAGACCTGGGGCTTCGGCCGGGTCGTCGGCCTCGAGTACCCGGACCGCTGGGGCGGCCTGATCGACCTGCCGCCGACCCCGGACGAGCGGACCGGCGCCCAACTGGTCACCGTGCTGGCCGGCTGCGACGAGAACCAGGCCGCGCTGCGCCCCTCCGGCATCGTCGGCCGGCGCCTCGTCCACGCCCCGCTGCCCGCCGCCACCGGCGACCGGCGGCCCGCCCGCGGCACCGCGCTGCTCACCGGCGGCACCGGCGCGCTCGCCGGGTACGTGGCCCGCTGGCTGGCCGACCGCGGCGCGGAACGGGTGGTGCTGACCAGCCGCTCCGGCGGCAACGCCCGCGGCGCGGCCGCACAGGCCGCCGACCTGGCCGCCCGCGGCGCCGCCGTCGAGGTGGTGGCCTGCGACGCGGCCGACCGCGCCGCGCTGGCCGCGCTGCTGGAGCGGACCGCCGCCACCGGCCCCGCCCTGCGTACCGTGGTGCACACCGCCGCGATCCTCGACGACGGCGTCATCGACGGCCTCTCCCCGGCCCGCCTCGAATCGGTGCTGGCCGCGAAGGCCGCCGGCGCCGCCCACCTGGACGAGCTGACCGCCGGCCTGGAACTGGACGCCTTCGTGCTGTTCTCCTCCGTGGTCGCCACCACCGGCGGCCCGGGGCAGGCCAACTACGGCGCGGCCAACGCCTACCTGGACGCGCTCGCCGAGCACCGCCGCTCGCGCGGCCTGCCCGCGCTCGCCGTCGCCTGGGGCCCGTGGGCGGCCGGTGTCGCCCAGGGCTCGGAGGCGGCCCGGCAGCGGCTGGCCCGCAACCAGTGGGAGGGCGTGATGGACCCCGAACTGGCGGTCCGCGCCCTCGGCGAGGCGCTCGACCACGGCGACACCGCGCTGACCGTGACCAACATCGACTGGTCGGTCATCCTGGCCGCCCCGCAGGGCGCCGCCAGCCTGCTGACGGTCCCGCTGATGCGGGACCTGCCGGAGATCCACCGGCTGTCCGCGCTGCTGGCCGACGTCCCGGCCGCACCCGTCGAACAGGACCTGGCCCGCAGCCTGGCCGGACTGTCCCGGTCCGAGCAGCGCCGGGTGCTGGTCGAACTCGTCCGGGCGAAGGCCGCGCACGTGCTCGGCCACGCCTCCCCGGACGTCGTCGAGGTGAACCGGGCGTTCAGCGAGCTCGGCTTCGACTCGCTGACCGCCGTCGAACTGCGCAACGACCTCGGCACCGCGACCGACCTGCGGCTGCCCGCCACCCTGCTGTTCGACTACCCGACGGCGGGCGCGCTCGCCGAGTACCTGGAGGCCGAACTCCTCGGCGCCGCAACGGAGTCGGCGCCCGCACCGGCGCCCGTCGCGATCGCCGCCGACGAGCCGATCGCGATCGTCGGCATGGCCTGCCGCTACCCCGGCGGCGTCGCCGACCCGGACGGCCTGTGGGAGCTGCTCTCCACCGGCGGCGACGGCATCTCCGGCTTCCCGGAGGACCGCGGCTGGGACCTCGAGGCCCTGGCCGGCACCTCGTACGTCCGGGCGGGCGGCTTCGTCCACGACATGAGCGGCTTCGACGCCGGGTTCTTCGGCATCAGCCCGCGCGAGGCGCTCGCCATGGACCCGCAGCAGCGCCTGCTGCTGGAACTCTCCTGGGAGGCGTTCGAACGGGCCGGCCTCGACCCCGAGACGCTGCGCGGCAGCTCCACCGGCGTCTTCGTCGGCGGCTACACCTCCGGCTACGGCTACGGCGCCGACATCGAGGGCATGGCCCACCTGATCACCGGCAACGCCACCAGCATCCTGTCCGGCCGGGTCTCCTACGTGATGGGCCTGGAGGGCCCGGCGGTCACCGTCGACACCGCGTGCTCCTCCTCGCTGGTCGCGATGCACATGGCCGCCCAGGCGCTGCGCTCCGGCGAGTGCTCGATGGCGGTGGCCGGCGGCGTCACCATCCTGGTCAGCCCCGAGGGCTTCGTCGGGTTCAGCGAGCAGAGCGGCCTGGCCGCCGACGGCCGCTGCAAGGCGTTCTCCGACGCCGCCGACGGCATGGGCTTCGCCGAGGGCGCGGGCGTGCTGGTCGTCGAGCGGCTCTCCGACGCCCGCCGCAACGGGCACCCGGTGCTGGCCGTGATCCGCGGCAGCGCCACCAACCAGGACGGCGCCTCCAACGGCCTGACCGCCCCCAACGGCCCCTCGCAGCAGCGCGTCATCCGCGCCGCCCTGGCCAACGCGGGCCTGACCGCCGCCGACGTCGACGCCGTCGAGGCGCACGGCACCGGCACCAAGCTCGGCGACCCGATCGAGGCGCAGGCCCTGCTGGCCACCTACGGCCGGGACCGCGGCGAGCGCGGCTCGCTGCGGCTCGGCTCGGTCAAGTCGAACATCGGCCACACCCAGGCCGCGGCCGGCGTCGCGGGCGTCATCAAGATGGTGCTGGCCCTCCAGCACGAGCAGCTCCCCAGGACGCTGCACGCCGACGAGCCGTCCTCGCACGTGGACTGGACGGCGGGCGAGGTCGCGCTGCTGACCGAGCCGGTGCCGTGGACCGCCGGGGAGCGGGTGCGCCGGGCCGGCGTCTCCTCCTTCGGCCTGAGCGGCACCAACGCGCACGTGATCATCGAGGAGGCCCCGGCGGCGGCCCCCGCCCCGGCGGAGGAGACGCCGCAGGAGGCGCCCGCCCGGGTGCTCGAACCCGGCGAGGTCACGGCCTGGACGGTCTCCGGCCGCTCGGCCGAGGGCCTGGCCGCCCAGGCGGAGCGGCTCGCGGACTGGGTCACCGCCCGCCCCGGGCTCGAACCCGCCGCCGTGGCAAGGTCGTTGGCAACCTCCCGCTCGGCGTTCGAGCACCGCGCGGTGGCGGTCGGCGAGGCGCCGGCGGCAGACCTGCGGGCCTTCGCGGCGGGCGTGCCCTCGGGCGCGGTCGTCTCGGGCACGGCCCGTGCGGGCGTCCGCCCGGTGTTCGTCTTTCCCGGTCAGGGTTCGCAGTGGCTGGGCATGGGGCGTGAACTGGCCCGGGTGAGTCCGGTGTTCGCGGCGCGGTTGGCGGAGTGTGCGGCGGCGTTGGAGCCGTTCGTTGACTGGTCGCTCGATGAAGTACTGGCCGGTGAGCCGGAGTTGAAGGCCGCCGATGTGGTGCAGCCCGCACTGTGGGCGGTGATGGTCTCGCTCGCGGCCGTCTGGGAGGCGGCCGGGGTGAAGCCCGAGGCGGTGGTGGGCCACTCGCAGGGCGAGATCGCCGCCGCCACCGTCGCCGGGATGCTGTCGCTGGAGGACGGCGCCCGCGTCGTGGCGCTGCGCTCGCAGTCGCTGAAGGTGCTGGCCGGTCTGGGCGGGATGCTGTCGGTCAGCCAGTCGGCGGCCGTGGTCGCCGAACGCCTGCCGCTGTGGGGCGACCGTCTCGCGCTGGCGGCGGTCAACGGGCCTGCGGCGGTGGTGGTTTCGGGCGAACCCGGGGCGCTGGAGGAGCTGCGGGCCGAGTTCGAGGCCGAGGGCGTCCGCGCCAAGCTGGTCGCCGTGGACTACGCCTCGCACTCGGCGCAGGTGGACCGCCTGGAGGAGGAGATCGTCTTCGCGCTGACCGGGATCACCCCGCGGCGCGGCCGCGTCCCGATGGTCTCCGCGATGAGCGGCGAGACCCTGACGGGCGAGGAGTTGGACGCCGGGTACTGGTACGCGAGCCTGCGGGCCACCGTGCACTTCGAGCGTGCCGTGCGCACCCTCGCCGCCCAGGGCCACCAGCTGTTCGTCGAGGTCACCCCGCACCCCGTCCTGCTGGGCGCGCTGAACGACACCCTCGAGGAGACCACCGCCGCCGTCTGCGGCACGCTGCGCCGCGATGACGGCGGCGCCCGCCGCCTGCTCGCCTCGCTGGCCGAGGCGTACGTCAACGGCGCCACGGTGGACTGGACTTCGGTCCTCCCGGCGGCCGAGCCGGTCGAACTGCCCACCTACGCGTTCCAGCACGAGCGCTACTGGCCGCGCGCCGCCCCCGCCCTGGGTGGGGACGCGGTGTCGCTGGGCCTGGGTGCGGTCGGTCACCCGCTGCTCGGCGCGGCGGTCGAACTCGCGGGCGGTGCCGGGGTGGTGTGCACCGGGCGGCTGTCCGTGCGCACCCACCCGTGGCTGGCCGATCACGCGATCGGCGGTGCGGTGCTGCTGCCGGGCACCGGTTTCGTCGAGCTGGCCGTGCGGGCCGGCGACCAGGTCGGCTGCGGCCTGCTGGAGGAACTGACCCTCCAGGCGCCGCTGGTGCTCCCCTCCGACGGTTCGGGCGTCCAGGTGCAGGTCGTGGTGGCCGACACCGACGCGGACGGGCGGCGCGGCGTGGAGATCTTCTCCCGGCCCGACGGGCGGTCCGACTGGACGCAGCACGCGAGCGGCCTGCTCGCCCCCGCCGGGAGCCCCGCCACCGTCGAGGACGACTTCGT
>NZ_JBHUWH010000540.1:0-4981 GCF_042670125.1 Kitasatospora sp. NPDC057198
GCTGAGCAGGACGGCGCCGCCGGCCCGGCCGGTGGCGACCATGTGCTTGGCGACGACGCCGCCGAGGGTGCCGGTGCCGCCGGTGACCAGGACGCTGCGCGGGCTGCCCGCGGCGGGGTCGCCGGCGGGGTCGCCGGTGGGGCGGGTGAGGCGGCGGCCGTGGCCCTTGCGGTCGCGGACGGCGATCTCGGGTTCGCCGCTGCCGAGTGCGGCGGGCAGGGCGGCGGTGTCGCCGTCGCCGCCGTCGGCGGGGAGGTCGGCGAGGACGAACCGGCCGGGGTTCTCCAGCTGGGCGGAGCGCAGCAGGCCCCAGACGGCGCCGGAGGCGGGGTCGGCGGGGCGGTCGGCGGGGTGGGCGGAGACGGCGCCGCGGGTGACCACGGTCAGTTCGAGCGGTTCGAACTCCGGTGCGGCCAGCCACTGCTGGGCGAGTTCGAGGGCTTCGCCGGCCACCCGGGGGGCGGCGGCGGTGACGTCCTCGGCGTCCTGGCCGCCCAGGCAGGCGAGGACGGTGCGCGGGGCGCTGCCCGCGCGGACGTCGGCGGCGAGTTCGGCGAGGCCGGGGTACGCCTCGACCCGGACGCCGGCGGCGGCGAGCTGCCCGGTGAGGTCGAAGCGGTCCTCGCCGACCAGGGCCCACGGCCCCGCGGGGAGGGCGGCGGGGGCGAGCGGGGACCACTCGACGGTGAAGAACGCGTCGCGGATCCACTCGTCGCCGGAGGACCGGAACTGTTCGGGCGAGACCGGGCGGGTGATCAGCGACTCGACGGTGACGACGGGTGTGCCGGCGGCGTCGGCGGCGGTCAGGGTCAGGCTGCCCTGGGGGTCGCGGCGCAGTTTGGCGCGCAGCACGGGCGCGCCGGCGGCGTGCAGTTCGACGCCGGTCCAGGCGAACGGCATCCGGATCTGGCCCTGCGGGTCCTCGCCGGCGTCCTGCGCCTCGGCGGCCTCGGCGACGACGCCGGCCAGCAGGGCGGCGTCCAGCAGCACGGGGTGCAGGCCGTAGGCGGTGGCGTCGCCGGCCTCCTCGGGGAGGGCGACCTCGGCGAAGACGTCCTCGCCGCGGCGCCAGACGGCGCGCAGGCCCTGGAAGGCGGGGCCGTAGATGTCGGCGAGGTGGACGGTGTACAGGTCGGCGATGTCGAGTTGTTCGGCGTCGCGCGGCGGCCACAACACCAGGTCGGCGTCGGGGCGGGCGCCGGTGCGGGCGGGGGCGACGACGGCGGCGGCGTGCTTCGTCCAGACCGGGTCCTCCTCGGGCCGGTCGGGGCGGGAGTAGACGTCGACCTGGCGGCGGCCGTCCGGGTCGGCGCCCGCGACCACCACCTGGATCTGGACGCCGCTGCCGTCGGCGGCGAGCACCAGCGGGGCCTGCAGGGTCATCTCCTCGAGCAGGCCGCAGTCGACCTGGTGGCCCGCGCTGAGCACCATCTCGACGAAGCCGGTGCCGGGCAGCAGCACGGTGCCGCCGATGGCGTGGTCGGCGAGCCAGGCGTGGGTGCGCAGCGACAGCCGTCCGGTGCACACCAGTTCGGCGTCGCCGGCGAGTTCGACGACGGCGCGCAGCAGCGGGTGGCCGGCGGCGGCGAGGCCGAGCGAGGCGGGGTCGCCGTCGCCGGGCTTGGCGGCGCCGGGCAGCGCCAGCATGCCCTTGGGCCAGTAGCGCTGGTGGCGGAAGGCGTAGGTGGGCAGGTCGACCCGGTCGGCGGCGGGCAGCACGGCGGCCCAGTCGACGGGGGCGCCGGCGGTGAACGCCTCGGCGAGCGAGGTGAGCATCCGGGCGGTGCCGCCGTCGTCGCGGCGCAGGGTGCCGCAGACGGCGGCGGCCTCGTCGAGGGTGTCGGTCATCGGGGCGAGCAGCACGGGGTGCGGGGAGACCTCGACGAACAGCCGGTGCTCCTGCTCGACCAGGGTGCGCACGGCGCGTTCGAAGTGGACGGTGGCGCGCAGGCTGGTGTACCAGTACCCGGCGTCGAGCTCCTCGCCGGTCAGGGTCTCGCCGGTGACGGCGGAGACCATCGGCATCCGTCCGGCGCGCGGGGCGAGGTCGGCCAGCAGCGAGGTGATCTCCCGCTCCAGGCTCTCGACCTGGGCGCAGTGCGAGGCGTAGTCGACGGCGACGACCTTGGCGCGCACGCCCTGCGCGTCGAGTTCGTCCTTGAGCGCGTGCAGGGCCCCGACCTCGCCGGAGACGACGGTCGCGGAGGGGCCGTTGACGCAGGCGAGGGAGAGCCGGCCGTCCAGGGCGGCGAGCCGTTCGGCGACCCTGGCGGCGGGTTCGGTGACGGACAGCATGCCGCCGGTGCCGGTGATGGCGCGCAGGGCGCGCGAGCGCAGGGCGACGACCTTGGCGCCGTCCTCGAGCGTCAGCATGCCGGCGACGGTGGCGGCGGCGATCTCGCCCTGCGAGTGGCCGACGACGGCGTCCGGGGTGACGCCCGCGGCCTCCCAGACGGCGGCGAGCGAGACCATGACGGCCCACAGCGCGGGCTGGACGACGTCGGCGGCCTCCAGGGCGGGCGCGCCGTCGGCGCCGGCCAGCACCTCGTCCAGGGACCAGTCGACGTAGGGGGCGAGGGCGGCCGCGCACTCGGCCAGCCGGGCGGCGAACACCTCGCTGCTCGCGGCGAGTTCGCCGGCCATGCCGAGCCACTGCGAGCCCTGGCCGGGGAAGACGAAGGCGGTGCGGGCGGTGGTGTGGGCGGTGCCGGTGACCACGTCGGGGGTCTGCTGTCCGGCGGCGAGCCGGGCGAGCGCGCCCATCAGGGCGGGGCGGTCGGGGCCGAGCACGACGGCCCGGTGCTCGAAGGTGGCGCGGCTGGTGACCAGCGACCTGGCGACCGCGGCGGGGTCGGCGGCGGGGCGGGCGGCGAGCCAGTCGCGCAGCCGGTCGGCCTGGGCGGCCAGGCCGTCGGCGGAGCGGCCGGAGACCACCCAGGCGGCGGCGTCGGCGAGCACCGGCGGCACGCTCCCGGTGGCGTCCTCGGCGGTGCCGGCGGTGTCGGCGGTGTCGGCCCCGGGGGCCCCGGTGGCGTCCTCGGCGGGTTCGGCGTCCTCGGCGGGGGCCTCCTCGACGATGACGTGGGCGTTGGTGCCGCTGACGCCGAACGAGGAGACGCCGCCGCGGCGGATCCGCTCGCCGGCCGGCCACTCCCGGCCCTCGCTGAGCAGGCGCACGTCGCCCGCGGTCCAGTCGATGTGCGGGGAGGGGGTTGCGGCGTGCAGGGTGCGCGGCATCCGCCCGTTCTGCAGGGCCAGCACCATCTTGATGACGCCCGCGACGCCGGCCGCGGCCTGGGTGTGGCCGATGTTGGACTTCACCGAACCGAGGAAGACCGGCTGCTCCCCGGTGCGGCCCTGGCCGTAGGTGGCGATCACGGCCTGGGCCTCGATCGGGTCGCCCAGGGTGGTGCCGGTGCCGTGCGCCTCGACCACGTCGACGTCGGCGGCGGACAGCCGGGCGTTGGCCAGGGCGGCCCGGATGACGCGCTGCTGGGACGGGCCGTTGGGGGCGGCCAGCCCGTTGGAGGCGCCGTCCTGGTTGATCGCCGAGCCGCGGATCACCGCGAGCACGGGGTGCCCGTTGCGGCGGGCGTCGGAGAGCCGCTCCAGGACGACCATGCCGGCGCCCTCGGCGATGCCCATGCCGTCGGCCTCGGCCGAGAACGCCTTGCAGCGGCCGTCGTGGGCGAGGCCGAGCTGCTTGGAGAACTGGGTGAACATGATCGGGATGGCGGTGACGGTGACGCCGCCGGCCAGCGCCAGCGAGCACTCGCCGGAGCGGACGGCCTGCGCCGCCAGGTGCAGGGCCACCAGCGAGGACGAGCAGGCGGTGTCCACGGTGACGGCCGGGCCCTCCAGGCCCAGCGAGTACGAGACCCGGCCGGAGATGACGCTGGTGGACGTCCCGGTCATCAGGTGGACGTCGAGGTCCTCGTCGGTGCCGAAGCCGTAGCCGGACAGCGCGGCGCCCGCGAACACGCCGGTGGCCGAGCCGCGCAGCGAGGTCGGGTCGATGCCCGCGCGCTCCAGCGCCTCCCAGCAGACCTCCAGCAGGACGCGCTGCTGCGGGTCCATGGCGACGGCCTCGCGCGGGCTGACGCCGAAGAACCCGGCGTCGAAGCCGCTGGCGTCGGCGATGAACCCGGCCTCCCGGACCTGGGATATCCCGTCCGGGTCGTCGGCGTACAGCTGCTCGATGTCCCAGCCGCGGTCGGTGGGGATGCCCGCGACGCCGTCGCGCCCGTTCGCCAGCAGGTCCCAGAAGTCCTCGGGGGCCTGGATCCCGCCGGGGTAGCGGCAGCCGATGCCGACGATCGCAATCGGCTCGTGGCCGCGCTCCTCCACCTCGCGCAGGCGCCGGCGCGTGTTGTAGAGGTCGGTCGTCACCCATTTGAGGTAGTCGCGGAGCGTCTCTTCGTTCGCCATCGGATCTCACCAATCCAGTTCGTGAAATGCATGCCTGCTATCCGCAGGAACGGACCCTGAATTACCTGCCGAGTTCCTTGTGGATGAACTCGAATATCTCGTCGTCCGATGCGGACCCGATCTTCTCCGCGACCGCCCGGGTCTCCGTCCGGGAGCCCGCCTCCGACCACTGGGCGAGCAGCCCCTGCAGGCGGTCGGTGATCAACTGGTGCGTCTTCTCGTCCGGTGCCGTGCCGGACAGCAGCGACCCGAGCCGGTCGACCTCCTCGACCAGCGGGAGGGGCCCGGTGCCGTCCTGGAACTCCCGCTCCCACAGGTACTCGGCCAGCACCACCGGGGTGGGGCAGTCGAACAGCAGGGTGGCGGGGAGGGTCAGGCCGGTGGCCCGGCTCAGCCGGTTGCGCAGCTCGACCGAGGTCAGCGAGTCGAAGCCGAGGTCGCTGAACGCCCGGGTGGCCTCGACGGCGTCGGCCGTGGCGTAGTCGAGCACCGCGGCCGCCTGCGCCTGGACGGTCTTGACCAGCGCGCGCTGCTGCTCGGCCCGGGACAGGCC
>NZ_JBHUWH010000541.1:0-4972 GCF_042670125.1 Kitasatospora sp. NPDC057198
GTTCCTCCTCGTAGGCGAAGTGCGCCTCCAGGCCCTCGGTGAGCCGGTCGAGTTCGGCGCGCAGCGCGGCGGGGTCGTCGGCGCCGGGCGCGGCGAGGTGGGCTTCGAAGCGGGCGAGCGCGTCGGCGACGGTGCGGTGGTCGGCGCGCAGGCGGGCGATGGCGGGGGGGAGTTGCGGGTAGCGGCGCTGGAAGGCGGTGAAGGCGCCCTCCTCGCGGATGTGGTGCATGTCGAGCCCGTGGCAGAAGCTCAGGCAGCGTTCGCGCAACTGGGCCGCCAGGTCGGGGCCGGACGCCGGACCGGGGCCGGGGCCGGGAGCCGGGCCGGTTCCGGCCAACCGGTCGCGCAGGTCGGCGAGTTGGCGGCGCAGGTCCTCGTGGTGGAGCCGGAGCTGTCCGACGATCGCGGCGGGCAGTGCCGGGTCGCCGGAGAGGTCGAGGGGGTGCAGGGCGATGACCGGGATGGCGCGGTCGGCGCGGTCGGCGTACTCGGCGAAGGCGGGCACGCGGCGGGCCTGTTCGGCGTACTGGCGGGCGCGTTCGTCGGGGTCGAGTTCGACGGGGCGGACGGAGTGGGCGACGGTGCCGCCGTCCCCGTCGGGGAGTTCGGCGGTGCCGCCGCCGGCGGCGAGCAGGTTGCGGTACCAGAGCGGGTGGTGCGGGGCGCCGCCGTTGGAGCCGAAGACCAGGTAGCGCCCGGCGTCCTCGCGGTAGACGAGCGGGGTGGTGCGGGGTTTGCCGGTGCGCCGTCCGGCGGTGGTGAGCAGCAGCAGGTCGGGGAAGCCGTCGACCTTCCCGCCGTTGGCGCGGAACCGTTCGATGACCTGCTGGTTGAAGTCGTCGGCCATGGTGTGCCTCCCCGTTCCGCGCGGTCCGTCTCCGGTGGCGCGGTCGATTCACATTTGCAAGCAAATACAATCTAGGCACGCTCCGGCGCGGCGGTCAACCACCGGCCGCTCCGCACACGTCCTTCGACTCCTGTACGCACGGGGGTTGACGTGACCGCGCAGACGCCCCTAACTTCACGTCTTGAAAAAGGTCCAGACCAAAGCCGGCAGGGCTGCTGGCCACCACATTGATCCCCCGTCAGGGGGACGTCCCGCCCTGCCCGGAACGCTCCGGACGCTCCCTCAGGCATCGCTTCGCGTTCACTTCATGAACGAGTGAACGTTCTCCCCCACGAGGAGCCGCCTTGATCCGCACCCGTTCCCGCACCGGCCTGCGCCCCCACCCGCACCCCGACCCGCGTCTCCACCTGCACCCCCACCCGCGTCCCCGCCCGCGCGCCCGCCTCCTGCGCAGCGCGGCGGCCGCCGTCGCGCTGCCCGCCACGGTGGCCGGCCTGCTGGTGGCCGGCGCCGGCCCGGCCTCGGCCGCCGCCAACCCCGGGCCCGGCTTCCCGGCGCACTACGCGGCGCCGTACCTGGAGACCTGGAACTCGCCGAACACCCTGGCGGACGCCCGCAACGGCGGCGGCCTGAAGTACGTCACCCTGGCCTTCGTGATCAGCGACGGCAGCTGCAACGCCACCTTCAACGGCGACACCCCGATCACGGACGCCGGTTGGACCAGCGCGATCAACGCGCACCGGACCGCGGGCGGCGACGTGATCGCCAGCTTCGGCGGGGCCTCCGGCACCGAGCTGGGCCAGGCGTGCACCAGCGTCCCGACGCTCCAGGCCCAGTACAAGCGGGTGGTGGACGCGCTCAACCTGACCAGGATCGACCTGGACATCGAGGGCGGCGCGCTGAACGACACCGCCGCCAACGACCGCCGCAACCAGGCGCTCGCCCAGCTCCAGCAGGCCCAGGCGGCGGCCGGCAAGCGGCTCGACGTCAACTACACGCTGCCGGTGAGTCCTTCGGGTCTCGAAGCCAACTCGCTCAGCCTGCTGAACAACGCCAAGAGCCGCGGGCTGACCGTCAACGCCGTCAACATCATGACGATGGACTACGGCTCGCCGATGGACATGGGCCAGGCCGCGATCAGCGCCGCCGACGGCCTGCACACCCAGCTCGGCCGGATCTGGACGTCCAAGACCTCCGAGCAGCTGTGGGCGATGGAGGGCAACACCCCAATGATCGGGGTCAACGACACCACCTCCGAGGTCTTCACCACCGCCAACGCGCAGTCCCTGGAGTCCTTCGCCGCCGCCAAGGGCATCCAGCTGCTCGCCTTCTGGGCCCTCGGCCGCGACAAGGCGTGCGCCACCAACGGCACCCTCTCCGACACCTGCAGCGGCACCCCGCAGTCGGCGTACCAGTTCGCGAGGACCTTCAACGCGCTCACCGGCGGTTCCACCACCCCGCCCCCTAGCGGCCGCACCGGGCAGATCACCGGCTACGGCGGCAAGTGCGCGGACGTGGCGGGCGCCGACTCCGCCAACGGCACCGCCGTGCAGCTCTACGACTGCAACGGCACCGCCGCCCAGCAGTGGACGGTGGGCACCGACGGCACGATCCGGGCGCTCGGCAAGTGCCTGGACCTGACCTCGGGCGGCACCGCCAACGGCACCCAGGCCCAGCTGTACGACTGCAACGGCACCGGCGCCCAGCAGTGGCAGGCCCAGTCGAACAGGACCCTGGTCAACCCGGCCTCCGGCCGCTGCCTGGACGCCACCGGCCCGTCCTCCGCCAACGGCACCCGCCTGCAGATCTGGGACTGCTTCGCCGGCGCCAACCAGCAGTGGAACCTGCCGGCCTGACCGCCCGACGACCCGAGAAAGGAGCGACACCCATGCGCAGCAGCAGCACCGGACTCCTCCCGCTGACCGCCGCGGTCGGCCTGCTGGCCTCCTCCGCCGTCCTGCTGGCCCCCGCCCCCGCCGCCCTGGCCGCCGTCCCGACCGGGGCGACCACGCTGGTGGCGCAGAACTCCGGCAAGTGCGTGGACGCCGCCGCGGCCGCCACCGCCAACGGCACCGTCGTCCAGCAGTACGCCTGCAACGGCACCACCGCCCAGCAGTGGCAGGTCCAGGACCTCGGCAACGGCTACGTCCGGATCAACAACCAGAACGACACCTCGAAGGTGCTGGACGTCACCGACGTCTCCACCGCCGACGGCGCGAAGGTCCAGCTCTGGACGTACGGCGGCGGCCTGAACCAGCAGTGGCAGGCCGTCGCCGAGAGCAGCGGCGCGTACCACTTCGTCAACCGCAACAGCGGCAGGTGCCTGGACGTGCCGAGCGCCTCCACCGCGGACGCGGTGCAGCTGCAGCAGTACGCCTGCAACGGCACCGCCGCGCAGTCCTTCACCTTCGGGAGCACCGTCACGAACCCGCCCGGCACGCCCGACTTCGGGCCGAACGTGACCGTCTTCGACCCGTCGATGCCCACCGCCACGATCCAGGCCAAGCTGAACGCGGTCTTCGCGCAGCAGGAGTCCAACCAGTTCGGCGCCCAGCGCCAGGCGCTGCTGTTCAAGCCGGGCAGCTACGGCGTGGACGCCAACGTCGGCTTCTACACCCAGGTCGCGGGCCTCGGCCTGTCCCCCGACGACGTCACGATCAACGGCGCGGTGCACGCCGAGGCCGACTGGTTCCAGGGCAACGCGACGCAGAACTTCTGGCGCTCCGCCGAGAACCTGTCGGTCAACCCGACCGGCGGCACCGACCGCTGGGCGGTCTCGCAGGCCGCGCCCTACCGCCGGATGCACGTGCGCGGCAACCTGCAGTTGGACGACGGCGGGTGGTCCTCGGGCGGCTTCATCGCCGACTCGAAGATCGACGGCCAGCTCCGCTCCGGCTCCCAGCAGCAGTGGCTGTCGCGCAACGCGCAGTGGGGCAGCTGGACGGGCTCCAACTGGAACATGGTATTCGTCGGCGACGTCAACGCGCCCGCCAACTCCTTCCCCAACCCGCCCTACACCACCGTCGGCCAGACCCCGGTGGTGCGCGAGAAGCCCTTCCTGTACGTCGACTCCGCGGGCGCCTACCAGGTGTTCGTCCCGGCGCTGCGCACCAACACCTCCGGCACCACCTGGGCGGGCGGCGCGCAGCAGGGCAGCTCGCTGCCGATCGACCGGTTCTTCGTCGTGAAGCCGGGCGCGACCGCGGCCGACATGAACGCGGCGCTGGCGCAGGGCAAGAACCTGCTGGTCACTCCGGGCGTCTACCACCTGAACCAGCCCCTGAACGTCACCCGGGCCGACACGGTGGTGCTCGGCCTGGGCCTGGCCACCCTCGTCCCGGACAACGGCGTCACCGCGGTGAACGTCGCGGACGTGGACGGCGTCAAGCTGGCCGGCCTGCTGATCGACGCCGGGACGGTCAACTCGCCGGTGCTGATGCAGATCGGCGCCGCGGGCTCGGCCGCCGACCACTCGGCGGACCCGACCTCGCTGCACGACGTGTTCTTCCGGATCGGCGGCGCGGGCGTCGGCAGGGCGACCCAGTCGCTGGTGGTCAACTCCAACAACGTGATCGGCGACCACATGTGGCTGTGGCGCGCGGACCACGGCAGCGGAGTGGGCTGGACCAGCAACACCGCCGCCAACGGGCTGGTGGTCAACGGCAACAACGTGACCATGTACGGCCTGTTCGTCGAGCACTACCAGCAGACCCAGGTGATCTGGAACGGCAACGGCGGCCGCACCTACTTCTTCCAGAACGAGCTGCCGTACGACCCGCCGAACCAGTCCGCCTGGATGAACGGCTCGACCCGCGGCTACCCGGCCTACCAGGTCGCCCCGGGCGTCACCACGCACGAGGCGTGGGGCCTGGGCTCCTACGCCTACTTCAACGTCAACCCGGCCGTGGTCGAGGACCACTCCTTCGAGGCCCCGAACCGCTCCGGCGTGCGCTTCCACGACATGGTGACCGTCTCGCTGGGCGGCACCGGCACCATCGCCCACGTCATCAACTCCACCGGCGGCCCGTCCGACTCCACCACCAACGTGGCCAACCTGGTCGCGTACCCGTAGGACTCCGGTGGGCCCGGCCCCCGCCGGAAAAGCGGCCGCCCCCTCCGTACGGG
>NZ_JBHUWH010000542.1:0-4966 GCF_042670125.1 Kitasatospora sp. NPDC057198
GACCACCACCGGCGTGACGGTGACCACGGCACCGACCGATGCGGCGCGGGCGTGGGCGAGCGCGTTGCGCAGGGCCTCCCGGACGACGACGGCCACCTCGTCGCGGACCGGGCCGGGCAGGCGCCCCTCGTCCCCGCGCACCCGCAGCCGCACCGCGGTGCCGGTCGGCGCGGCGGCCCGCAGGTAGCCGCGCAGCGCCGCCTCCAGGGACGGCACCGGGGCGGCGGCCGCCCCGCCGCCGGACGGGGCGCCGCGCAGGTCCGCGACCAGGGCGCGGGTGGCGCCGAGGGCCTCGGCCAGGGCGGACCTGGCCTCGTCCAGGCGGCTGCGCCGGAGGTCGGGCCGCCCGGGAGGGGCGTGCTCCAGCAGGTCGAGGCGGCGCAGGACCAGCGCCAGCCCGCTGCCGATCCGGTCGTGCACCTCCCGGGCCACGAACGTGCGCACGTCCGCGTCGGGAGCGGCACCGATCTGGGTCATCGTCATCGTCATGGCAGGTACGCCCTCCTCCGTATCCGCTCCCGACCACCGGGACGAGCGAGATAGCGAGTGCTCGTTTTGTTCTGCAGCGCCACGTCCGGGCCGCCCGCACGCATCGGCACGGCCTCCCCCACGCTGCAGGCCCAGTGGCCCTTCGTTCGCGACACGACTGTAGTACCCGTCCCGACAAAAACAAAGCGGTTGCTCGCTTTATTTTCCGGCGCACCGCACAGCCGGGCTCAGCCCGCCAACGCCCCGGTCGGCGCCCCCGCCGACAGCCCGACCGGCGCCCCGGCCGCGGGCAGCCGGCTGCCGCTGAGGTCGATCCGGGCGACCACGGCGGGCACCGCGACGCCGGGCAGCACCATCTGCCACATCCGCACCAGGCGCTCGGTCAGGTCGGCGCGGCGGGTGGCGGCCTCGGAGTAGATCTGGATGCCGGTACAGCAGGAGACGACGTACTCGGCCAACTCCTGGACGTCCACCCCGGCCTGGAGCTCGCCCCGCTCGGCCCCGGTGCGCAGGAAGCCGGCCAGGACCTCCGTCCAGGCGTCGAAGGTGCTGGCGTCGTGCAGTTCGAGCGCGTCCCGCTCGACGCCGAGGCGGACGCCGGCCCGCAGGACCGGGTCGGTCCGCAGCTGCCTGGCCCACAGCAGCGTGGTGTCCACCACCCGCTGGACGCCCTCGGACTCCAGGTAGGGCACCACCGTCTGCTGCTGGGAGGAGGCCACGGCGGCGGCGAGGTCCTCCTTGTTCTTGAAGTGGAAGTACATCGCCCCCGGGGTCAGCCCGGCCCGCTCCAGGATCTTGGCGACGCTGGCGCCGGCGTAGCCCAGCTCGTCGAACGCCTCCGCAGCGGCCTTCAGGAGGGCGGCGCGGGTCTGCACCGCCCGCTCCTGCTTCAGTTCCTCACGCACCATGATCCCTCCGGAATTTTACAGAACGACCGCTATGGTATCGAACCGCGCCATCCCCGGCCAGCCTTCCCTTTACCTTTCCTTGGTCCGGCCCGGCTCGGCCGGAACCCCGGCGACACAACAACCGAACGACCGCTCTGCACTCCGCCCCTTCCCCCTCCCCTCCCCCCTCTCCTGCCTTCCCCTCCCCCTCTCCTGCCTCCCCTCCGATCAGACGTTCGCACCCACCTGGTTGACTGCGGTGGGAGGTCAGGGTGGAGGCGTTGCTCGCGGCGTTCGCGCCGATCTGGGTGCTGACGGCGGTCGGATGGCTGGCCGGGCGGACGGGGCTGCTGGGGGCGGACGCCGAGGCGGTGCTCGGGCGCTTCGTGTTCCACGTGGCGATGCCGGCCGCGCTGTTCACCGTGGTGGCGCGCACCGACCTGGCGTCCTTCGCCGACACCTGGGTGCTGGCCTTCGCCGCCGGGACGGCGGTGGCGTCGCTGCTGGGCCTGCTGGCCGGACGGCGTTCGAAGCGGTCCACCGCCGAGCGGACGGTGGCGGTGATGGCGGCGGGCTACGTGAACTCCGGCAACCTCGGCATCCCGGTGGCGGCACAGGTGCTCGGCAACGCCTCGTTCGTCGCGCCGGTGCTGCTGTTCCAGGTGCTGCTGGTCACCCCGGTGCTGCTGGCCGTGCTGGACGCCACCACCGGCGCCGCCCCGCCCTCCCCCGTCGAGCGGCTGCGGCGCCTGGCGCTGCTGCCGCTGCGCAACCCGGTGATCCTGGGCGCCGGCCTGGGCGCGCTGTTCTCGGCGGCCGGCTGGCACCTGCCCGGCCCGCTGGCGCACTCGGCGGACCTGCTGGGCGCGGCCGCCGTCCCCGCCGCGCTGGTCACCCTGGGCCTGTCGCTGCACACCCCGCCCGGTACGGCCCGGCAGCGCCCGGAGCGCGGCGAGCTGGCCGTCGCGGTGCTGGTGAAGGCGTTCGGGCAGCCGCTGGCCGCCCTGGCCGTCGGCGCGCTGCTGCTGCACCTGCCCGGCCCGCAGCTGCGGGCGGCGGTGCTGCTGTCGGCGCTGCCCACCGCGCAGAACGTGTACGTGTACGCGCGGCTGTACGGGGCGGCGCCGGTGCTGGCCCGCTCGGCGGTACTGGTCTCGACGGTGCTGTCGATGCTGACGCTGTCGGTCATCGCCTGGTCACTGGGCGGCGGTTGAGTCCGGCGGACCGGGCCGGGCGGCGGAGTGCGGCAGGTCACAGGCTTCGCCCCGGCGGGGGCCGCTCCCGTAGAGTTCGGCGGTACGGATGGGGCGATCGAGGAAGCATCGGCAGTGACGAACCAGCAGAGCGGCCCGGGCAGCGCCCCGGTCGAGGACGACACCGACTACGGCAAGGGCATCGACCCCGAGCGCCTGGAGCTGTGCCTGGAGGTGCTCGCCGAGCTGGACGGCATCCACGTCGACCACCCGGACGCGATCCGGGTCCGGTTGGCGGTCGGCGGCCTCTTCCGCACCCTCAAGCAGCGCCGCCGCCAGGAGACCCGGGCCCGCAAGACCGCCAACGACCGGGCGGTGACGGCGAAGACCGCGACGGGCGCGCCGGGCCGGATCGACGACGAGACGGCGGGCGCTTTCGGGCTGAGCACCGAGACCACCACCGAGCTGGCCGGGATCCTGGAGCGCCCGCGCTCCTGCTACACCTGCAAGCAGCGGTACGTCGAGGTGGACGCGTTCTACCACCAGCTGTGCCGCGACTGCGCCGCGCTGAACCGCTCGCGCCGGCACGCCCGCGCCGACCTGACCGGCAAGCGGGCGCTGCTGACCGGCGGCCGCGCCAAGATCGGCATGTACATCGCGCTGTGCCTGCTGCGCGACGGCGCGCACACCACCATCACCACCCGCTTCCCGAACGACGCGATCCGCCGCTTCACCGCGATGCCGGACAGCGCCGAGTGGATCCACCGCCTGAAGATCGTCGGCATCGACCTGCGCGACCCGGCGCAGGTGATGGCGCTGGCCGACGAGGTCGCCGCGGACGGCCCGCTGGACATCCTGATCAACAACGCGGCGCAGACCGTGCGCCGCTCCCCCGGGGCGTACCGCGAGCTGGTCGCGGCCGAGACCGCGCCGCTGCCCGCCGGGGTGCTGCCCGCCTCGACGGTGATCGGCCGGTTCGGCTCGGGCGCGGTGGACGTGCCCGCCCTGCCGGGGCAGAGCCGCGGCGAGCAGCCGTCGGTGAGCGCCGAGGAGGTCACCGCGCTGGCGCTGGTGACGGGTTCGGCCTCGCCGGAGCGGATCGCGGCCGGGACGGCAATCGACGCGGGCGGCCTGGTGCCGGACCTGGCGGACACCAACAGCTGGGTGCAGACCGTCTCCGAGGTCGGCCCGATCGAGCTGCTGGAGGTGCAACTGTGCAACTCCACCGCCCCGTTCATCCTGATCTCGCAGCTGCGCCCGGCGCTGGCCGCGTCCTCCGCCCGCCGCAAGTACGTGGTCAACGTCTCGGCGATGGAGGGCGTCTTCGAGCGCGGCTACAAGGGCTCGGGCCACCCGCACACCAACATGGCCAAGGCCGCGCTGAACATGCTGACCCGCACCAGCGCGCAGGAGATGTTCGAGACCGACGGCATCCTGATGACCGCGGTGGACACCGGCTGGATCACCGACGAGCGCCCGCACCCGGAGAAGATGCGGCTGCACGAGGAGGGCTTCCACGCCCCGCTCGACCTGGTGGACGGCGCGGCCCGGGTCTACGACCCGATCGTCCGCGGCGAGTTGGGCGAGGACCTGTACGGCTGCTTCCTGAAGGACTACCAGAAGGGCAAGTGGTGACGGACGATCAGGACCCCACCGCCGCGCACCCGTTGCCGCCGCTGGTCGGCGCGGGCGTGATCGTGCCGACCGGGGACGGCCGGGTGCTGATCGGACGGCGCACCACCGCCGGGGAGCCGCCGACCTGGAGCCTGCCGGGCGGCAAGGTCGACCACCCCGGCGAGTCCTTCGAGGCGGCGGCCGCACGGGAGTTGGCCGAGGAGACCGGCATCGTGCTGCCCGCCGAACAGATGCGGGTGCTGGCAGTGCTGCTCGACCACGAGCTGGGCCGCACCCGGGTGACGGCGGCGGTGCTGGCCCCGCCGAGCCTGGCCGAGGCCCTGGTCACCGAGCCGCACGCCTGCGCCGGCTGGGAGCGCGTCGCCCTGGACGCCCTTCCCGAGCCGATGTTCTACCCGTCCGCCCAGGTCCTCGCCGCCTGGCTGCCCGACTACCGGGCCCCCGGCGGTACCTGGCACTACCCGGCGGCCCCGCAGCCCTCCTGACGGCCCGTCAGGCCCGTTCCCCGGCCGGTCCAGGCCGATCCAGGCCGGTCCAGGCCGGTCCAGGCCGGTCCCGGCCGGTCCCGGCCCGCCCGCGCCTCCTGCCGACGAACCTTCAGGACCCCGAGGATCCCCGGGGCGACCGGGGGCGGCCGGGGACGGGGCACGGCACGCCGACCGACCGCACGGGCGACTCCGACCCGCCCCCGGGTTCCCGCACGAAGCGGCCCGCACGGGCGAGGCCAGCCCGCCGGGTCCCTTCCGTCCGTCCGGTCGAATC
>NZ_JBHUWH010000543.1:0-4950 GCF_042670125.1 Kitasatospora sp. NPDC057198
GCGCCGGGTCCCGGACCCGGCGCCGTGTGCTGTCACCACAAACAGTTCAACAAAGTGTTGACGGCCTGTTGCGGCCGATCTAGCTTGTGCGGGTGGCACCAACCCCCAGGAGGTCCACCCGTGACCCAGCCACCCCCTGCCCGCCCCGGGCCCTCCGCGCCCTCCGGGCTCCCCGCGCTCTCGGCCGCCGACGCGTCCGGACTGCGCGAGACCCTGCTGGAGGTCTGCTCCAGCCCCGCCTGGGCGGCCGCCGTCGCGGCATCCCGCCCCTGGCACGACCGCGAGGAGCTGCACGCCGCCAACGCGAAGGCGATGGCGGAGCTCTCCGCGGCCGACCTGCACGACGCGATGGCCGGCCACGCCCGGATCGGCACCCCCAAGCCGGGGGACGCCGTCTCCGAGCGCGAGCAGGCCGGCGTCCGGGGCGTCGACCCGTCCGTGCTGGACGAGCTGCGCACCGCCAACGCCGCCTACGAGGCCAAGTTCGGCCACGTGTTCCTGATCTGCGCGACCGGCCGCACCGCGGACGGCATGCTCGCCGCGCTGCGCGAGCGGTACCCGAACGACGCCGCCACCGAGGCGGAGATCGTCCGGGGCGAGCTGCGGAAGATCAACGAGATTCGCCTCAATCAACTGCTTGACGAACGTCAATGAATTGACGGACAGTCACTTACTGCCATCAGTGAGGTTCCCCCACCCATGACCGGCATCTCCACGCATGTGCTCGACACCAGCCTCGGCCGCCCGGCCGAGGGCGTACCGGTCGAGCTGGCACTGCACACCGAGGGTGGCTGGCAGGTGCTCGGCACCTCCGCCACGGACTCCGACGGCCGGGTCAAGGACCTGCCGGCCGCGGAGGCGGGCTCGGTCGTCCGGCTGCTCTTCGACACCGCGGCGTACTACGCGGGGTCGGCCGAGCGGCCGTTCTTCCCCGAGGTCTCGATCGTCTTCACGGTCGCGCCCGCGCAGCACCACTACCACGTGCCGTTGCTGCTCAACCCGTTCGGCTACTCGGTCTACCGCGGAAGCTAGGTAGGCCGTCCGGAACCTAGGAGCCACCCCATGGCCCACGTGCTCGGTCAGAACCAGTACGGCAAGGCGGAGAACCGCATCGTCCGGGTCTACCGCGATTCCACCCGCCACGAGATCAAGGACCTGAACGTCTCGGTCTCGCTGCGCGGCGAGTTCGAGGACGTGCACCTCACCGGCTCGAACGCGAACTGCCTGCCCACCGACACCACCAAGAACACCGTGTACGCCTTCGCCAAGGAGCACGGCATCGAGTCCGCCGAGGGCTTCGGCGTCCAACTGGCCCGGCACTTCGTCGAGAACACCGAGCGCGGCGTGGTGCACAGCGCCCGGATCCGGATCGAGGAGTACGGCTGGGAGCGGATCAGGACCCCCGACTCCTCCTCCCGGTTCATCGGCTCCGAGGAGGTCGGCCACTCCTTCGTCCGCAAGGGCCAGGAGGTGCGCACCACCGAGGTGGTGTACGACGGCGACCGCTTCCGGGTGGTCTCCGGGCTCAAGGACCTGGTGGTGATGAACACCACCAACTCCGAGTTCTGGGGCTACATCAAGGACAGGTACACCACCCTGCGGGAGGCGTACGACCGCATCCTGGCCACCCAGGTGACGGCCCGCTGGGCGTTCGGCTTCCACGGCCGCGACGGCGAGCCGGAGCCGAACTGGAACCGCTCGTACCAGCAGGTGCGCCGCCACCTGCTGGAGGCGTTCGCCGAGACCTACTCCTACTCGCTGCAGCAGACCCTGCACGCGATGGGCACCCGGGTGCTGAACAACCGCGCCGAGGTGGACGAGGTCCGCCTGGAGCTGCCGAACAAGCACCACTTCCTGGTCGACCTGGAGCCGTTCGGGCTGAAGAACGACAACGAGGTCTACTTCGCCGCCGACCGGATGTACGGCCTGATCGAGGGCACCGTGCACCGCGAGGGCGTCACCCCGGTCATCCCAGTCGTCTGACGCAGCGTCAACTCACACAAGCACCACCGCAGTTCTCCACTCCCCCACACCGTTCGGAGACCGCGCCCGCCCTCACGGCGGCGGCTCCGGGAGCTGGAGAGCAGGCCGGAGGGACTCTCCACCGTCGTCCCGCCCTCCGCCGATCGTCACCCTCTCCAGCGCCCGGGTCGCGCCGAGAGCCAGGGGCAGCAAAGGGGCTCTTCCATGGCACTCCGCACCACCCCCCGCACTGACGACGGTTCCACCCCCACCCACCCGGTCGACGAGGTGCTCTCCCCGCCGAAGCTGTTCGGCACCGGGCTGCAGCACGTCGCCGCGATGTACGCCGGCGTGGTCGCCCCACCCCTGATCGTGGGCGCGGGCGTCGGGCTGACCCCCGGCGAACTCGCCCTGCTGATATCGGCCAGCC
Source organism: Kitasatospora sp. NPDC057198 (assembly GCF_042670125.1). Classification (NCBI taxonomy): domain Bacteria; kingdom Bacillati; phylum Actinomycetota; class Actinomycetes; order Kitasatosporales; family Streptomycetaceae; genus Kitasatospora; species Kitasatospora sp. NPDC057198. The sequence continues at coordinate 2,393 of NZ_JBHUWH010000543.1, forward strand.
TGTTCACCGCGGGCCTGGCCACCCTGCTCCAGACCCTGGGCGTCTGGCGGATCGGGGCCCGGCTCCCGTTCGTCAACGGCGTCTCGTTCGCCGGCGTCGCCCCGATGCTGGCGATAGCCAAGGGCTCGATTGAAAGCAAGGGGGGCCCGAAGGACGCCCTCCCGGTGATCTTCGGGGCGGTGATCGTCGCGGGGGTCCTGTGCTTCCTCGCGGCGCCGTACTTCTGCCGGCTGGTCAGGTTCTTCCCGCCGGTCGTGCAGGGCACCGTGATCACCCTCATCGGGGTGTCCCTGCTGCCGGTCGCGGTCAACTGGGCGCGCGGCGGCTCGCCGGGCGCGCCCGGCTACGGCTCCGCGAAGGCGGTCGGCCTGGCCGCGTTCACGCTGGGCGCCGTGGTGCTGGGCAACCGGCTGCTGCGGGGCTTCTGGCAGCAGATGTCGCTGCTGATCGGCCTGGCCGTCGGCACCGCCGCGGCCTTCCCGCTCGGCCTGGCCGACTTCTCGGCCGTCGGTGACGCGCAGGTGTTCGCGCTGCCCTCGCCGTTCCACTTCGGCGGGCCGCAGTTCGACGCCGCGGCCATCGTGTCGATGTGCATCGTCATGGTGGTCTCGATGACCGAGTCCACCGCCGACATGCTGGCGCTGGGACGGATCGTCGACCGCGAGGCGGACGAGCCCACCCTGGCGGCGGGCCTGCGCGCCGACGGCCTGGCCACCGCGGTCAGCCCGGTGTTCAACGGCTTCGCGTGCAGCGCGTTCGCCCAGAACATCGGCCTGGTGGCGCTCACCAGGGTGCGCAGCCGGTTCGTGGTCGCGGCGGGCGGCGGCATCCTGGTGCTGCTGGGCCTGTTCCCGGTGCTCGGCTCGCTGGTGTCGCTGGTGCCGCAGCCGGTGCTGGGCGGCGCGGGGATCGTGCTGTTCGGCACGGTCGCGGCGTCCGGCATCCGCACCCTGGCGGAGGCCGGGATGGAATCCACCTCGCACACCATCCTGGTATCGGTCTCGCTCGGGGTAGGGATCATCCCGATCGCCGTACCGACCTTCTACGACGGGTTCCCGGAGGCCGTCCGCACCCTGATGCACTCCGGCATCTCGGCCGGCTGCCTGGCCGCGGTGCTGCTCAACCTGCTGTTCCACCACGTCGGCTCCGCCGGCCGTTCCCTCCAAGGAGTTCCCCCATGGCAGTCCAGCCCCCCGCCGCCGACCGGCGGATCGTGATCGAGAACGTCGCGATCGCCACCGTCGACGCCCACGACACCGAGTACGCCCGCGGCCACGTGGTCCTGCTCGGCAACACCATCGAGTCGGTCGGCGACGGGCCCGCGCCCGCCTGGCTGGAGAACGTGGCACGGCGGATCAACGGCGAGGGGCACCTGCTCACCCCCGGGCTGGTCAACACGCACCACCACTTCTACCAGTGGATCACCCGCGGCCTGGCCCAGGACGACATCCTGTTCGACTGGCTGGTGGCGCTCTACCCGACCTGGGCCCGCATCGACGAGGACCTGGTGCACGCCGCCACCCAGGGCTCCGCCGCGGCGCTGCTCAAGTCGGGCTGCACCACCGCCTCCGACCACCACTACGTCTTCCCGCGCGGCGGCGGCGACGTGCTCGGCGCCTCGGTGGCCGGCGTCCAGGAGCTGGGCCTGCGGTTCACCGCGCTGCGCGGCTCGATGGACCGCAGCAAGAAGGACGGCGGGCTGCCGCCGGACCACGCGGTCGAGGACACCGACGAGATCCTCGCCGCATCCGAGAGCGCCGTCGACAAGTGGCACGACGCCTCGTTCGGCTCGATGCTCCAGGTCGCCATCGCGCCCTGCTCCCCGTTCTCGGTCTCCACCGACCTGATGCGGCGCTCGGCCGAGCTGGCCCGCCGCAAGGGCGTGCGGCTGCACACCCACGGCTCGGAGACCGCCGAGGAGGAGGAGTTCTGCAAGCAGCTGTTCGGGATGGGCCCCACCGACTACTTCGAGTCGACGGGCTGGCTCGGCGAGGACGTCTGGATGGCGCACTGCGTCCACATGAACGACTCCGACATCGCCAAGTTCGCCGAGACCGGCACCGGCGTCGCGCACTGCCCGTCCTCCAACGCCCGCCTCGCGGCCGGCATCGCCCGCGTCCCCGACATGCTGAAGGCGGGCGTGCCGGTCGGCCTCGGCGTGGACGGCACCGCCTCCAACGAGTCCGGCGAGCTGGGCACCGAGCTGCGCAACGCGCTGCTGATCAACCGCCTGCACGGCCGCCCCGACGCCCTGACGGTGCGCCAGGCGCTGCGGCTGGGCACCATGGGCGGCGCGCGCGTGCTGGGCCGGCAGGCCGAGATCGGCTCGATCGAGGCCGGCAAGCTCGCCGACCTCGCGCTGTGGAAGGTCGACGGCGTGCTGCACTCCTCGATCGCCGACCCGGTCGCCGCCCTCGTCCTGGGCGCGCTCCCGCCGCTGGCCGCCCTGTTCGTCAACGGCAACGCGGTCGTCGAGAACGGCCGCCTCACCACCGCCGACGAGGACCGCATCGCCCTCGCCGCCGCCCGCGCCGCCCGCGACCTCGCCTCCCGCGGCT
>NZ_JBHUWH010000544.1:0-4941 GCF_042670125.1 Kitasatospora sp. NPDC057198
CTACGGCACCGGCCGCCAGCGCCGCAAGGCGGACTGACGGCCGGTGCCGGGGGCGGCGAACGGGCTGGGCGCGGGTGCGCTCAGCCCTTCGGCGCGGAGGGCGGCGATCCGGCCGGTGCGGAGGGCCGGGATGGCTGGCGGGACGGCTCGGACAGCGCCCGGACGGCCGTGACCAGCGGGGCCAGCTCGGGGCGCAGTTCGGCGCTGTCGAGCGCCTCGGCGAGGGCCCGGTCGTTGGTGGGGCGGGCCTCGGCGAGCAGGGCGAGGCCGGCCGGGGTCACGTTGGTGTAGATGCCGCGCCGGTCGGTGGGGCACAGGTAGCGGGCGAGCAGCCCGCGGTCCTCCAGCCGGGTGACCAGGCGGGTGGTGGCGCTCTGGCTGAGCACGACCGCGTCCGCGAGCTGGTTCATCCGGAAGTGGCCGCCGTCGCCGTCGTGCTGGTCGGAGAGCACGTCCAGCACGGAGAACTCGCGGACGCTGAGCTCGTGCCCGGCCTGCAGGGCGCGCTCGACGTGCGCCTCGATCCGGCCGTGCAGGGCGGTCAGGGCGCACCAGCCGTGGGCCAGTCCTGGATCCGGTCGGGTCATGGCCGCGGGCTCCCTTCGTCGGCGTCCTCGCGCTGGTACCGGTGACAAGCTTATGCGAGGTGCGCAAATTCCCGCGCCTGCAAGTATCGGTGCGGGTCGTCGGGGCGGGTCGTCGGGGCGGGTTGTCGGTGCGGGTTGTCGGTGCGGGTCGTCGGGGCGGGTTGTCGGTGTGGGCGGAGCGGCCGTACGGGACGTGAGGGGAGCCGGGATGGAGCGGGGCGAGCGGCTGGACGCGCAGGAGGCGGCGCTGGACGCGCTGCTGGCGGTGCTCGGGCTGGAGGTCCGGGTCGAGCCGGACGAGCGGGTCGCCGCGCTGGCCGTCCGGGCCCCCGGCTACGAGCAGTACCACCGGATCGGCCACAAGCGGCAGGCCGCGTACCGGCACCTGGCCGCGGACCGGGCGGCCGTCCGGGACCACTACCGGGCGGTGCTGGACGCGCTGCTGGCCGACGACGACCTCTCCTCGCCGCGCTGGCTGGCCCAGGTGCTCGCGGTCGGGGGCGGGAGCCGGCGGCTCCAGGAGGAACTGCTCACCGCGCTGGAGGACGGCGGGCCGCTGCGGCAGGCGTGCGCGGTCGGCGCCTGGCGGTGGGCGGACGCCCCGTCCGGGGAGCTGGAGCGGCGGTTCCGGGCGGCGCGCCGGGAAGCGGCCCGGAATGCCGCCGACCCGTGGGTGCGCGAACGGCTGGCGGAACGGTCCATTGACCCGAAAGGGTGACGGCGTGTTAGTTTCTTTGCCGTCAGATGACCTTTCCATGACCGTCCCGTGGCGTCCAGGCGGCCCGATTCCCGGCCCGCCGGGATTCCGCGCCCCTCCGGGAGGACCACCCGTGCTCGACCGGGACCGGCAGGCCGCAGCCCCCTTCCTGGCCCCCGGCGAACACCTGCGGGCCGCCGCGACCGTCTCGCTCGCCCCCGGCATCCCGCACCCCCCGCCGCAGCTCCTGCCGCCGCGCCGACCCGGCGACCTGGAACGGAAGTTGACCCGCCCGGTCGGTGTGCTCCGCCGGGTCTACGCGGTCCTCAACCCGGTCTCCGCGGCCGCCGGGGCGGTCGGTGACCGGATGGCCGACGCGGTGCCTGACGCGGCCTGGCACGGCCGCGGCATGGACGGCGACTGGACCTCCGCGGCCGGCCGGTTCGTCGTCCGCTGGCACGAGGACGGCACCAGGGGCAGCTGCCTGCTCGCCCTCACCGACCGGCGGCTGCTGCTGCTCGCCGACCGCGCCAAACCCTGGCAGCTCGACCCCGCGTACGCCCCGCACCTGGAGCTGCCCCGGCACGAGATCGCCGCGCTCCGCCGCAACCCCAAGGGCGTGCTCCAGCGCGGCCGGATCGACCTGCACTTCCCGGACGGCTCCTGGGCCGGGCTCACCACCCCGCTGCCCGCCACCGCGGACGAGGTCGCCGCCGCGTTCTGACGGCCGGCGGGCGGTGGGCGGCCGGCAAGGGAGCGGGCGGGCAGGGCGCGGTGCCGGTCAGACCCGTTGCGGTTCGGCTGCCTCCGCCAGGGCGTGCAGGCGGTCGGCGGTGGCGCTGTCGCGCGGGGCCAGCACCACCAGGCGCAGGTCGTCCGGCGCGCCCAGCACCACCTGGTCCAGCCGCAGCAGGCCCACCGTCTCGTGCCGCAGGTCCTTCTCGGTGCCGACCCGTTCGCGCACCCGGTGCTCCTCCAGCCACCGGTCGGCCTCCGGGAACGCCGCCCGCAGGCGCCCGATCAGCGCGGCCAGCCGGGCCGCCGCCGGATCGCCGTCGCCGCCGCGCTCCGCGTACGCCGCGCGCAGCTCGGCCAGGGTGCGGCGGGCGTGGTGCTCCCAGTCGACCACCCGGCGGCGGTTCTCCTCGTGCGCGAACGCCACCCAGGCCAGGTTGCGCTGCTCCGGCGGCACCCGGGAGAAGTCGAACACGGCGTCCGCCGGGCGGTTCCACGCCCGCACCTCCCAGTCCGGATCGGTCAGGAACGCCGGGGCCGGGGCCTGCGCGTGCACCAGCCGCAGCAGCGCCGGAGCCACCTCCAGGTCCGCCGTGCCCGGCGCCGGCCGCGGCGGCTGCCCCGCCAGCCGGAACAGGTAGGCGGTCTCCGCCGCGTCCAGCCGCAGCGTCCGCGCCAGCGCGCCCAGCACCTCCGGCGACGGGTTGATCTCCCGGCCCTGCTCCAGCCACGTGTACCAGGTCACCCCCACGCCCGCGAGCAGCGCCACCTCCTCCCGGCGCAGCCCCGGCGTCCGCCGCCGCACCCCCGGCGCCATCCCGACCTGCTCCGGCGACAGCGCCGCGCGCCGCGCCCGCAGGAACCCCGCCAGCGAATCCCGCCGGAACTCCGACCCCGTCACGTCCCGTCCCCTCCGTCCGCGCTGCCTGTCACTGCCGCTACCAGTATCCGCACGCACTGCCGGGCCCCGGCGGGCGGCGGGAGGGTGGAGGCGTCCGGCGGGAGGGCCGCCGGGAGAAGAGGAGCAGCAGCATGAGCATCCGTCAGGTCCTGGCCGCGGCGGGCGTGGTGGCGGCACTGGTCACCGGGGCGGCGGCACCCGCCGGGGCGGCGGACGGGGCCCCGGGGGCGGCCGGGCACGGGCACGGGCACGGGCCCGCGGTGCTGGTCGGGCACGGGCCCGCGGCCACCCCCGAGGGCGCCACCTGGGACGCCGCGCACCACCGCTTCCTGGTCGGCTCGATGGTGCACGGCACCGTCTCCGAGGTCCGCCCCGACGGGACGCTGCGCACCCTGGTCGACGACCCCGCGCACCTGATCAGCGTCATCGGCCTGCACGCCGACCCCGCCCGCGGCCGGGTCCTGGTCGCGGGCGGCGACCTGGGCGCGGGCGAACGCAGCACCCCCGCGAGCGCCTCGCACACCGCCGTCCTCGGCGCGTACGACCTGCGCACCGGGCGCGCCCTCTTCCGCACCGACCTGGCCGCGGTGGCCGCCGACGGCGGGACGCACCTGGCCAACGACGTCGCCTACGCGCCCGACGGCACCGCGTACGTCACCGACACCCTCGCGCCGGTCGTCTACCGCGTCGCGCCGGACGGCACCGCCACCGTCCTGGTCCGCGACCAGCGGCTCGCCGCGCCCCCCGGGGGCATCGGCCTCAACGGCATCGTCTGGCGGGACGGCGTCCTGGTCGTCGGCAAGACCGACGACGCCACGCTGTGGCGCATCCCCGTCGACCGCCCCGCCGCGCTGTCGCGGATCGAGGTGCGCGGCGCGGACGGCCGACTGGTCGGCCTGGACGGCATGCTGGGCCGCCCCGACGGCTCGGTGCTCGCCGTCACCAACCACCTCGGCGACGGCGGCCGGGACGCCGAACTGACGCTCCGCTCCGCCGACGGCTGGCGCAGCGCCGCGCTCACCGCCGCCCGCCCGCTGCCCGACACCGACCCCACCGCGATCACCGCCGGGCCGGGCGGCGGCGTCTACACCCTCAGCGGACGGCTCGACCTGCTGTTCGCGGGCACCCCCGGGGAGGAGTTCACCCTGCGCCGGGTCAGCTGACCGGGCGGGGACGGCCGTCGGCCCGGCCCCCCGGGGCGTCAGGCGGTGTGGGCCGCCGGGGCGGCGAGCTCGCGGGCGGCCTCGGCGTGGCGGGCCAGGACCAGGCGGGCCAGCTCGGGGGCCGCGCCGAGGACCGGGGCGAGGTGGTCGGCGCGGTGCTCGGCGGCGGCGGTGGCGATTCGGTCCGGGAGCAGGCCGGGGGCCAGCAGGTACGGGGCGACGGCGGTGGTGCGGACGGCCGGGGCGGCGCGCAGGGCGGCGAGGGCGTCGGCGACGGTGGGCGGGGCGGCGGAGGCGTGCGCGGTGGCGACGGCCGCCCAGCCGCGGGTGCGGCGCCACTCGGCGGCCACCGCGCGGGTGGTGGCGTTGGCGGCCGGGTCGGAGGAGCCGGCCGCGGCCAGGACGACGCCGGTGCGGGCCCGGACGGCCGGGTCCGCCACGTCCAGACCGGAATCGGCCAGGCGGCGGTCCAGGGCGTCCAGGAGCAGCGGGGAGGGGCCGAGGACGTCCGCGACCGGGATCGCCGAACCGGCGGCGCGCAGGGCGGCCGGGATGTCGTGCTTGGCGTGGAAGGCGCGGTTCAGGAGGAGGGGCACCGCGATCGCGCCGGCCAGCCGCGGGGCGACCTGGGCGATCCGCGGCGCGCAGTGGTCCAGGTAGGCGGTGGTGACCGGTAGTGCGGGCGCGAGGGCGCGGACGGCCTCGGCGAGCGCCTCGACGGTCGCGGCGTGGCGCGGGTCGCGGGAGCCGTGCGCGAGCAGCAGCAGCGGGGGGAGGGGCGCACCCGCAGCGGCGGGCGGCGTCCGGCGTGCGGGGGGCGCGTCCGGCTGCGGGAGGTCGCCTTCCGTGGCGCGCGGT
>NZ_JBHUWH010000545.1:0-4934 GCF_042670125.1 Kitasatospora sp. NPDC057198
CCCGAGGCGCTTCCCGGCCCGGCCCGGCCCCGCTCGACCCGGCCCCGGGGGGCGCCTCAGCGGCGCGCGGTGAGCGTCGCCCCCACGCTGGCGACGACCACGCAGCAGATGCCGAGCACCTGCGGCAGGCCCAGCACCTGTCCGAGCACCAGCAGCCCGACCAGGGCGCTGACCGCCGGGTCCAGGCTGACCACCACGCTGAACACCCGCTGCGACATCCGGCGCAGCGCGGTCATCTCCAGCGCGTACGGCAGCACCGGGAAGAGCAGGGCGACGCCCGCGACGGCGAGCAGCAGCAGGGCGGGGGAGCCGGATCCGGACAGGCCGTGCAGCGCCTCGGCGGCGCCGAACGGGGCGAGCACGACGGTGCCGATGGTGAACGAGACCGCCAGGCCCTCGAAGCCCTTGAAGGCCGCGCCGACCTTGTCGGTGAACAGGATGTAGCCCGCGTAGCAGGCGGCCGCGCCGAACGCGCAGGCCAGGCCGACCGGGTCGAGGCCGCCGGACCCGCCGCCGCCCAGCAGGGTGAGCAGGGCGACCCCGGCGGCGGCCAGCACCGCCCACAGCACGTGCCCGGCGCGGCGGGCGAAGACCAGGGCGACGGCCAGCGGGCCGAGGAACTCGATCGTGGCGGCGGTGCCCATCGGCAGCCGGTCGACGGCCGCCGCGAACAGCAGCGTCATCCCGGCGGAGGCGACGCCCAGCAGCCCGGCCAGCGCCAGGTCGCGTGGGCTGCGGCCGCGCAGCCGGGGCCGGGTGACGGCGAGCAGGACGGCGGCGGCGAAGGAGATCCGCAGGAAGGTCGCGCCCGCCACGCCCAGCACCCCGAACAGCGGCTTGGACGCCGCCACGCCGAGCTGCACCGCCAGCATCGACACCAGGCACAACACCGGCGCCGGCACCTTCCCCAGCCGAGTCCGGGCCCGCGCAGCACCGGAATGGACCTTCGAAACGGAGGCGATGCTCGGGAGTTCGCTCGTGCTTTCAACGGTGAGGGAGGTGCCTGGCATGTGATCGAGTTTGGCGTAAGGAGTGCAAATGGTCAAAGGCGGTTACCGGTGGTCCGCGCCACGGGGCCGCCCGGGTGACCCGGCGGCGTCTGCGGCGTGTCCTGACGGGAGGGCCGACGGCCCGTCAGTAGTTCTGGAAGATGCGCTACCTCGGCCCGGCGGCCCTGACGGCCGCGTCGCTCGTCCTGCTGCTCGCCACCGACCAGGGCGCCATCGGAATGCCGGCGACCGGAACACCCGCCGCGTCCCGCCCCGCGCCCCAGTCCCAAGCCCAGTCCCAGCCCCAGTCCCAGCCCCAGTCCCAGTCGCGGCCGCCGTCGCAGTCGCTCGCCCCCGAGCTCGCCGCCCAGCCGCTCACCGCCCAAGGGCTGCCCGCTCGGCCGCTGCCCGCTCAGCCGCTGCCCGCCGTGGCGCACCAGGCCGCCCCGCTGACGGCCGCCGCCATGGCCGCCGGGACGGCTCCCGGTTCCGCCGCCGAGCCGCCGCCCGTCCGGCTGCGCCGCACGGTGCTGTCCGACCCGCTGCGTGCGCGCCGGTCCCCGCTGCCCGTCGAGGTGTTCACCGGCGCCGGCTTCGACGCCTGCACCGCGCCCCCGCTGGAGACCATGCGCGCCTGGTGGGGCACCTCCCCGTACGGGGCGGTCGGGGTCTACACCAGCGGACGGCAGCGGGCCTGCGCGCAGCCCCGGCTGACCGCGGCCTGGGTGCGGGAGGTCCGGGCGATGGGCTGGCGGGTGGTGCCGACCCACGTCGGGCGGCAGGCCCCGTGCATGACGGCGGCTGGGAAGATGCAGCGGATCGACCCGGCGAAGGCGGTGCAGCAGGGCAAGGAGGAGGCGGCCGAGGCGGTGCGCGCGGTGAAGAACCTCGGGCTGCGCACCGGCACCCCCGTCTACCTGGACATCGAGGCGTACCCGCGCGGCGACTCGGCGTGCAGCCAGGCGGTGATGGACTTCACCGTCGGCTGGACGCAGGCGCTGCACAAGGCCGGTTTCCGCTCCGGCTTCTACTCCTCCACGGACGCGGGCATCGCCGACCTGGCCGCCGCCGCCCGGGCCGGCAGCGCGCCGCTGCCGGACGCGGTCTGGTACGCCCGCTGGGACGGCCGGGCCACCACCACCGACGGCGCGGGCCGGCTCGGTGACGACCTGTGGGCCGACCACGCCCGGATCCACCAGCACCGCGGCAACGTCCAGGAGACGTACGGCGGCGCCGCGCTGACCGTCGACCGCGATCAGCTGGACGGTCCGGTGGCCCGCTGAGCGGGTAGGAACCGGGAGGGAAGGCCGGCACCGCCACGCCCCGGACCCGGCCGGACACGCGCCGCGACCTGCGGGGGAGCGCTCGGTCTCATCTCGGTTGCGACTGCTGACAGCGGGGGTGCGCCGGGGAAAGAATCGGGGGAACCGTTTGCTACCTGCGGGTAGCAACGTACCGGCCGGTCAAGGAGGACCCGCGTGCACAGCACCATGCAGGACGTCCCGCTCACCGTCGCCCGGATTCTGCAGCACGGATCAACCGTGCACGGGAAGTCCACGGTGACCACATGGACCGAGGACGGGCCCGAGGTCCGGACCTTCGCGGAGATCGGTGCTCGCGCCGCTCAGCTCGCCCACGCGCTCCGAGACGAACTCGGCGTGACGGACGGGAGTGTTGTAGCGACGTTGATGTGGAACAACACCGAGCACCAGGAGGCGTACCTGGCGATACCGTCGATGGGCGCCGTCCTGCACACGCTGAACCTGCGGCTGCCCGCCCACCAGCTGGTCTACATCGTCAAGCACGCCGCGGACCGGGTGGTGATCGTCAACGGCTCGGTGCTGCCGCTGCTGGCCGCCGTGCTGCCGCAGCTGGCCGGCACCGTCGAGCACGTGGTGGTGTCCGGGGCGTACGACCCGGCGCTGCTGGCCGGGTTCGGCGGCACGGTGCACGACTACGAGGAACTGCTCGCGGGTCGGCCGACCGACTACCCGTGGCAGACCGACATCGACGAGAAGCAGGCTGCCGCGCTCTGCTACACCTCCGGCACCACCGGCGACCCCAAGGGCGTGGTCTACAGCCACCGCTCGATCTACCTGCACTCGATGCAGATCATCGCCGCCTCCAGCTTCGGCCTGACCGCCCGCGACACCGTGCTGCCGGTCGTCCCGATGTTCCACGTCAACGCCTGGGGCATCCCGCACGCGGCGTTCATGACCGGCGCGAGCCTGCTGATGCCGGACCGCTTCCTGCAGCCCAAGCCGCTCGCCGAGATGATCGACCGGATCAAGCCGACCTTCGGCGCCGCCGTCCCGACCATCTGGACCGGCCTGCTGGACGAGCTGGACGCGGGCGACTACGACACCTCCACCCTGGAGACCGTCGTCATCGGCGGCTCGGCCTGCCCGCCCGCGCTGATGAAGGCGTTCGAGGAGCGGCACGGCATCCGGGTGATCCACGCCTGGGGCATGACCGAGACCTCCCCGCTGGGCACCGTCGCCCACCCGCCGGCCGGCGTCACCGGCGAGGACGAGTGGGCCTATCGGGTCACCCAGGGCGTCTTCCCGTCCTCCGTGCAGGCCCGGCTGATCGGCCCCGGCGGCGAGGCGATGCCGCACGACGGCGTCGCCGAGGGCGAGCTGGAGGTGCGCGGCCCGTGGATCGCCGGGGCGTACTTCGGCGGCGCGGGCAACGAGGCCGACGCGCCCGAGGACAAGTTCAGCCCGGACGGCTGGCTGCGCACCGGCGACGTCGGCACCATCACGGCCGACGGCTACCTGACCCTCACCGACCGCGCCAAGGACGTGATCAAGTCCGGCGGCGAGTGGATCAGCTCGGTCGCCTTGGAGAACCACCTGATGGCCCACCCCGAGGTCGCCGAGGCCGCCGTGGTGGCCGTCCCGGACGAGAAGTGGGGCGAGCGCCCGCTGGCCACCGTGGTGCTGCGCCCCGGCGCCACCGCCGGCCTCCCCGAGCTACGGGCCTTCCTGGCCGAGCGGGTCGCCTCCTGGCAGCTGCCGGAGCGCTGGTCGGTGATCGAATCGGTGCCGAAGACCTCGGTCGGCAAGTTCGACAAGAAGGTGATCCGCGCGGACTACGCGGCCGACCGCCTCGACGTGACGGTGCTCGGCAAGGCGGACAGGGGCTGACGACGGACTCCTGACGGCCTTCCTCGGGAAGATCCCGGAAACCGGTTCGGAATACCCCAGGGGGGTATAACGTTCCTCGTGGCCGGGGGAACCCACCGGACCGGACGAGGAGGGCCGTCATGGAGCACAGCGCGCACGCCGGGCACGAGGGTCACAACCCGCACGCCGGGCACGACGCACACGCCGGGCACGAGGGTCACGGCGGCCACGTGCACCACGGTGGCCACGGCGGTGGCAGCAGCTGGCGCACCGCCGCACAGGCGACGCTGCACTGCCTCACCGGCTGCGCCATCGGCGAGGTCCTCGGCCAGGTGATCGGCGTCGGCCTCGGCCTGCACAACGGCGCGACCGTGGCGCTGTCGATCGCGCTCGCCTTCGTGTTCGGCTACGCGCTGACCATGCGCGGCGTGCTGCGGGCGGGCCTGCCGTTCCGGGACGCGCTGAAGGTCGCGCTGGCCGCCGACACCGTGTCGATCGTCGTCATGGAGCTGATCGACAACGGCGTCATGGTGGCCGTGCCGGGGGCGATGGACGCGGGCCTGGGCCAGCTCCTGTTCTGGGTCTCGCTGGCCGGCTCCCTGGTGCTGGCCTTCCTGGTCACCGTCCCGGTGAACCGCTGGCTGATCGGCCGGGGCCGGGGTCACGCGGTGGTCCACGCCTACCACTGACCCCGGCCCGGCGGCCTCGGCGGTCGGCGGCCTCAGCGCCCGTCGGCGACGGTGTTGCCGGTGACCGACCCGTCGGTGCCGTCCACCGTCACCAGGTGGCGGACGCCGTCCGCGCCGAGCACCTCCAC
>NZ_JBHUWH010000546.1:0-4917 GCF_042670125.1 Kitasatospora sp. NPDC057198
CGGTGTGGTCGGACGGGCCGTAGCCGGCCGCGACCGCACCGCGCGGCACCGCCGCCGAAGCCGATCCGGAAGGCGTGGCGGTGCTCGGCGACGCGGAGGCCGCCCCGGCGGAGGCGGAGGCGGCGGCGGAAGCGCTCGCGGAGGCGGAGGGCGCGGCGCTCGCGGAGGCCGCCCCGCCCGCGGTGCCGGCCGGCAGGTCCTCGCAGGCGATGCCGTCGTTGTCGGCGTCCAGGTGGTTGGGATCGGAGGGGTCCGCGTTCAGCTCCGCCTGTGCCTGCGGCTGCGTCGCGAAATCGGAGCAGTTCTTCGTGTCCGCGGCGGGCGCCAGCGCCTGGGCGGAGGCTGCCGAGACGACCGGCACGAGGGCGGTCGCGCTCAGAGCGGCGGTGGCGAGAACAGCGTGGGCACGCATGAGCATCACTTTCCTTCACGGTGGGTACGGATACTGCCACCCATCGTGTCCACCGCCGGTTCGCGCGCCACCGGGGACAGCCGTTCCGGCCCTCCCCCGGCATGCCCGGAACCCGCGCGGTGCCCGGTGCCGGCAGGCGGCAGGCCCTTGGCCAGGCAGCGGCCGGCGCTAGACCAACCGGGGGTCCGGAGAGGCGGGAGGGCTCGGTCCGACCGGGCGCGGGGCCGGGGTTTCGGTTTTCCGCCACCGGAGGGGGTGCTTCGGGAGCAGGAGCGTCAGGGAAGTGCCATGCCGTTGCGACGGTGGTCCGCTGTCCGGTCGCGCCCGGCTTGCGAGCGTCCGACGCATGGCGCCGCCGCGCTGTCCCGGCCCCAGGTGGCCTGCGGCATCCGGTCCGCCGCGCCGTCTTGTGGTCGGCTCCGGTAGGGGTAACTCCCGTGCTGTCAGGGCCTGTTGACCGGATCGGGAGTCAGGACGCCGCCATGGTGCGGCACGCGGCCGGTCCGTTCGCGACGGGGCTGGTCCGGCAGCCGCCGGAGTCGGCGCAGCGGCCGGGGCGGCCGCGCATTTCGCTGGGTGTCAACGCCTCGCACCGCGGGGCGGCGGGTGGGCGCGTCGCCCTGCCGCGGTCGGCTTGCCGCGGTCGCCCTGCCGCGGGCCTGCCGTGGTCGGCCTTCTCGCTGACGGATCTGCGCGGGCGGGCCGTGGTGTCCGGACCCCTGCTGCCGGCCGGGCGCTCGGGTGCGGTGCGGGCGGAGGTCGCCGCGCGGCTGCCCGGTTTCCCCCGCCGGCACGTGGACGGGCGGTCGGTGCTGGGGGCGGGGGCCACCGGGGGCGGGGTGGTGGTGGAGAACGCGGCGGGCGGTCGAGGGGGCGGGCCCGGGGGTGGGGTTACGCCCACAGGTCGGCGCCGTCGTGTCCGCTCGGGTCGAGGGCGAGGAGGTCTTCGTGCAGGCCGTCCAGGGGGCGGCCGGTGGGTTCTCCGTCGCCGCCGGTCTCCAGCAGTGTCCAGCCGGCGCCGGGGGCGGCCGCGTCCTGGCCGTGGTCGAGCGTTTCGGTCGCCATGAAGACCGCTTCGTACGCGACGGCGCGGGCCAGCCGTGCCAGGTCCTCCCGGTCCGCGCCGGCGGCCAGCAGGCGCCGGGCCGCGGGCAGTTGCTCCAGGGCGCCCGGGGCGGACCAGCCGTCGATCGCGTCCCGCCACAGGGCGCGGAGCAGTGCGTACCGGGCCGGGTGCCCGTCGGTGTTCTCGTCCATCGTCCCAGGATGTCCCACCGGGCCGCCGGAGCCGCGACGGGGGTCGGACCGGGGGCGGGCCGGGGCGGGGGCGGCCTGCTGGCAGGATGGCCGGATGGACGACATCACCGCTCCCTCCCGGGCCGACCGGGTCCGGCTGTACCTGGACACGCTGCGGGCCCGGATGGATCCCGCGGAGTTCCGGGTGCTGGGCCGGCTGCTGCCCGGCGCGGTGGCCTCCCTCGCGGCGCCCGGGACGGAGTACGTGATCGAGGTCGGGGCGGAGGACCGGGCGCACCTGACCCCGCAGGTGCGCGACGAGTTGCTGGCGGTGCTGTCGATCGTGGCGACCGGCACGCTGGAGCACCAGCTGGTCGATCTCGGCGACGGCGCGGTGACCGTGCTGGACACCGCGGCGGCGAGCAGTCCGGAGGCGGTGGGGCGGATGCGGGAGTGGGCGGCCCTGCGGCGCAGCGGCCGGGCGGGGGTCTGACGGTGTCCGCCGCTCGCCCGTCAGGGGCGGCGGGCCGTCTGGGCCGCAGCGACGGCGGCGACGACGGCGAGCAGTTGGGCCGTCACCAGTGCGGTGGCCCAGGCGGGGCCCTGCGGCAGGGTGAGGGCGAGCGGGAGGGCGAACACCAGGGTGGCGCCCTGCAGGAGCGCCGTGACGGCGGGCCGCGGCCAGGCGCTGCGGCCGCTCCGGGCGCGGAGCGCGGTGCGGGCCCAGCGCAGCGGCAGGAGCAGGCAGACCAGGGCGGCGAGGGCGTACAGCGGCAGGACGGCCGCGTAGCCCATGGAGCCGCCGCCGGGTGAGTCGTCGCCGGGGACGACGACGGGGTTCGTGATCTGTTCGTCGGCCAGGCGGACGGCCCGGAGGAAGACCGCGGGGACGGTGGCGGAGGCGAGCGCGGCAGCGGTGTACCAGTACCGGCCGCCGTGGCGGCCCCGGTGCGGGTGCCGGGTTCCCGGGGTCGGGGTGTCGGTGCCGGTCGCTGCCATCCTCGCCGCTCCTTGCCGTGGTACCGGGGTGCCGTAGTGCCGTGGTGCCGTCGGGCGGTGCGTACCGCCCGGTGAGAGGGGAGACGTCCAGCGTCCTTCGACGGTTGCCCCGCCCCGGGGCCGGTCGGTCAGAGGCCGGGGCGGGGCGGGCGGTCAGGCCGGGAGGTCGGTCTCGGTGGCGAGCATGTCGGCGATGCTCTGGCGGCGGCGGATGAGGCGGGCCTCGGGGCCGTCGACCAGGACCTCGGGGACCAGCGGGCGGGAGTTGTAGGTGGAGGACATGCTCGCGCCGTAGGCGCCCGCGTCGTGGAAGACCACCAGGTCGCCGGTCTCGGTGCGCGGCAGCGGGACGGAGTGGACGAGGCCGCCCTCGGACTGGGTGAAGACGTCGCCGGACTCGCACAGCGGGCCGGCCAGCACGGTGTCCACCGGGTCGGTGCGGCGGGGCTCGCCGCTGTCGCCGTCCAGGACGGTGACACGGTGGCTGCTGCCGTACATGGCGGGCCGCATCAGGTCGTTGAAGCCCGCGTCGGAGAGGACGAACCAGTTGCTGCCGACCGCCTTCTGGGCGCGGACCTCGGCGGTCAGCACGCCGGAGCCCGCGACCAGGAAGCGGCCGGGTTCGATCTCCAGCCGGACGGGGTGGCCGAGCCGGGCGGCGAGTTCCTGCCGGGCGGAGTCCCAGAGCCGGAAGTAGCGGTCGGTGTCGACCTCCTGCTCGCCGGGGCGGTAGGGGACGGAGAGGCCGCCGCCGGCGGATATGGCGCGCACGTCGCGGCCGGTGACCAGGACCTGCTTGACCATGGTCTCGCAGACGTTCTCCAGGTGGCCGTAGTCCACGCCGGAGCCGATGTGCATGTGCAGGCCGATCAGGTCCAGGCCGTGGCGGTCGACGAGTTCGAGGCTCTCGTCCAGGTGCTCGTGCCAGATGCCGTGCTTGCTGTGCTCGCCGCCGGTGTTGGTCTTGCGGCTGTGGCCGTGGCCGAAGCCGGGGTTGACCCGGATCCAGACGGGGTGGCCGGGCGAGAGGCGGCCGACCTGGTCGAGCATCTGCGGGGAGCCGGCGTTGACCGGGACGCCGAGTTCGACGACGCGGCGCAGGGCGGTGCGGCTGAGCAGGTCGGCGGTGAGGACGACGGGTTCGTCCGGGCCGCCGATCCGGTAGCCGGCCAGCAGGGCCCGTTCGAGCTCCCCCTCGGAGACGGCGTCGACCAGGACGCCCTCCTCGCGCATCAGGCGCAGGATGTGGATGTTGGAGCACGCCTTCTGCGCGAAGCGGATCACGTCGAAGGAGCGCAGCTTGGCGATCTGGTCGCGGATGGTCTGCGCGTCGTACGCCCACAGCGGGGTGCCGTGTTCGGCGGCGAGGGCCGCGAGGCGGGGGCCGTCGATGGCGCCGGGCAGGGCGGGCGGCCCGGTGGGGGTGTCAGCGGGGGAGGTCATGGCGGGTCTTGTGTCCTTCTCACCGGTCGTCAGCTCGATCCCCGGATCATCCTCCAAAGCGTGCGGGGCCCGCTGGACTGCCCGAACCACGGACAGCCGGTCCTCGTCCCGCTCCCGGGGGCCGCCGCGCCCGGGAGCGGGAGCGGGTCAGCGGGCGGCCGGTTCGAGGGCGGCCGGTTCGAGGGCGGCGGCGGCGCGGCCGCGGAGCTGGAGCCGGGTGATCTCGGCGACGCGGCGGCCGAGGGCTTCGGCGGTGCGCAGGTCGGAGGCGCAGGGGGTGGTCTCGGGGCCCTGGTCGTTGTCGGACTGGGACATGGCGCCGAGCCAGCTGCCGAGGCGGTTGAGGTCCTCGGGGCTGCCGGTGGAGGTGTTCCAGCCGCCGTACTCGGCCAGGCCGACCCAGATCATGCCGTGCTGGGCGGCGAACAGGGCGATGTCGGTCAGGGTGTGCAGTTTGTCGCCGGCCATGTTGCCGCTGTTGGTGAAGCCGGCGCCGATCTTGTCCTTCCAGCGCATGTTGTCGCCCCAGACCTGGGAGGTGGCCTCGACGAAGGTGCGGAAGACGGCGCTGGAGCCGCCCATGTAGGTGGGTGAGCCGAAGACGATCGCGTCGGCCTCGTCGAGGGCCTGCCACAGTTCGTCGTCCAGTTCGGTCAGCGGGAGCAGCCGCACCGTGGTGTCCTCGACCTTGCCGGCGCCCGCGGCGACCGCCTCGGCCTGCCTGGCGGTGTGGCCGTACCCGCTGTGGTAGGCGACGGCGATTCGAACGTGCATGATCACTCCCCATGTGTCACACGGAAAAGCTTTATCGAAAGCTTTATGGTCTG
>NZ_JBHUWH010000547.1:0-4908 GCF_042670125.1 Kitasatospora sp. NPDC057198
GTGGGGAGGTTCCCCACCGGCCCCGGCCGTTTCCGTCCGAGCCGTGTTCGTGCGATCCGTTCCGTCCGAGCCGTTCCGTGCGCCGGGAGCGGGGTTCACCCCTCCCGGCGGAGCCGGGCGCCGACCCAGCGGGCGCGCCGGCCGATGATCTTCGGAATGCCGAGCCGGTACCCCGCGCCGCTTGGTGTCCGCCCGGCCGGCTCGTAGGGCCACTCCGGCTGCGGGACGTGCGGTTGCGAGCTGCTGCTGCCACGGCGGCTTCGGCGCGGCTGGGCTTCTCGTTCGGGCATCCAGGTCATACCGGAGGGATTCCCCCGGGCCGTCCGGAGTAACCGCCTCCGGGGTCGCCGACCTGGCCTATGCACTTGTCATATGAACGCCGCCAACTGTGCCGGAGCGGAGGCCGGTTGGGCCCGCCGCCGCCCCGCCCCGCTCAGTCCTCGCCGTGCTGCCGGACCCACTCGATCAGCTCCGCGGTGAACTCCTCCGGAACCTCCTCGTGCGGGAAGTGCCCGACCCCCGGCAGCAGCCGCCACCGGTACGGCGCCGACACGAACTCGCCCGCCCCCAGCGCCGTCCGCGACAGCAGCACCGGGTCCGAGGCGCCCTGGACGTGCAGCACCGGCGCGGTGATCTGCTTCTTCATCCGGCGCGCGAACTGGATGCCGTCCGGCCGCGCCATCGAGCGCATCAGCCAGCGGTACGGCTCGATCGAGCAGTGCGCGGTGCTCGGCACCTGGATCGCCTTCCGGTACGCCGTCACCGCCTCGGCGGGCAGCATGTTCGGCCCGGTCCAGGCCCGCAGGTACTCGCCCACCAGCGCCCCGTCGTCCGCGACCAGCCGGCGCTCTGGGATCCACGGCCGCTGGAAGCCCAGCACGTGCTCGAAGGCGGCGACCTGCTTGCGGTCGGTCAGCAGCGCCCGGCGCAGGTGCCGCGGGTGCGCCGCCGACACCACCGTCAGGCTGCGGATCACCGAGGGGCGCATCACCGCCGCCACCCAGGCCAGCGTGCCGCCGGTGGCGTGCCCGACCAGGTGCGCCCGCCGCTCGCCGAGCGAGCGGATCACGCCGGTGACGTCCAGCGCCAGGTTGCCCGGGTCGTAGCCGCGCGGGGTGCGGTCCGAGCCGCCGGTGCCGCGCAGGTCCAGCGCGACCGCCCGGAAGCCCGCCTCGGCCAGCGCCGTCAGCTGGTGCCGCCACGCCCACCAGTACTCGGGCCAGCCGTGCACCAGCAGCACCAGCGGGCCCTCGCCGAGCTCGGCGATGTGGAAGCGCGCCCCGTTCGCCGCCAGGTCCCGGTGCGTCCACGGCCCGGCCGAGCGGACGCTCCACGGCTGTGCGGGCACGGGCGGGACGGGATCGGGAACGGTCTCATCCACGGGCTTCTGGTCCAACGACATACCCGCAGCCTGTCATACCCGCCCTCCCCGCACCCGCCCGGCACTCATGCGCGCACGCAACCGTTACCGGCCGGTGCTCACTGGATCCGGCCGAGCGCCCGGTCGATCTCCTCCTTGGTGGCCGGCCGCGGCTTGGCGTTCTTCAGCACCTTGGCGGTGGCCTGCGCACCGGCGATGGTCCGCTCCGGCTTCCGGATCTTCTTGAAGTACCGGATCATCAGGAACGCCAGCAGCGCGGCGATCAGCACGTACGCCCCGCCGACGATGGCGAACGACCAGCCGGTGGTGATGCCCAGCGCCTGCAGCCCCCAGGCGAAGGCGAAGGAGAACATCGGGATCGAGGCCAGCGCCACCACGCCCGCCACCACGCCCGCCGCGGTGCCGATGCCGCCGCGCACCACGTCGGCCTTGATCTCGGCCTTGGCCAGTGCGATCTCGTCGTGCACCAGGCTGGACAGCTCGGCGGTGGCGTCGGCGAACAGCTCGCCGACGGTCCGCTCGCCCTCGTGCGGGGTGCGGCCGTTCGAGGGTGCGGCTCCTGCGGCCATCGGGAGGTCTCCGTTCAACGGGCTGGGCGGGGCGCCCTGAGAGTGCGTCACGCGAGTGTGTGTCAGCTCAGCATCATGCCCCTACCGGCGAGTCGGGCACCACTCCGGGTACCCGCCCGGCGGCGTGTCACCCCTGCCGTTGGTACACATCGGGGACGCCGTCGCCGTCCTCGTCCCGGTTCTCCTCGTCGTACAGCTCCCGGTAGTGCCGGTTGCGCCGCTTCAGCAGCAGCGAGCCGACCACCGCGCAGGCCAGCGAGCCGACCAGGACCGCCTCCTTGCACAGCTGGGCCAGGTGGTGGTCGTCCGGGAACGCCAGGTCGCTGATCAGCAGCGACACCGTGAAGCCGATGCCCGCGACGGTGGACAGCGCCACCATGTCGGACCAGGTCAGCTGCGGGTTCAAGGCGGCCCGGGTGTAGCGGGCGGCCAGCCAGGTGCCGCCGAAGATGCCCACCGACTTGCCGACCAGCAGGCCGATCACGACGCCCAGCGGCGCCGGCTGGGTGAACACCTCGCCCAGGATCTCCGCCGACACCGGCACCCCCGCCGCGAACAGCGCGAACACCGGCACCGCCAGGCCCGCCGACAGCGGCCGCACCAGGTGCTCGATGTGCTCGCCGGGCGACTGCTCCTCGCCCTCCTCGCGGTGGCAGCGCAGCAGCAGGCCCATCGCCACGCCCGCCACCGTCGCGTGCACCCCGCTCTCGTGCATCAGCGCCCAGATCACCACCGCCAGCGGCACGTACAGCCACCAGCCGCGCACCCCGCGCCGGTGCAGGAACCAGAACAGCACCAGCCCCGCCAGCGCCGCCCCCAGCGCCCAGAACCGGATCCCGGACGAGTAGAAGACCGCGATGATCAGGATCGCGATCAGGTCGTCCACCACCGCCAGGGTCAGCAGGAACGCCCGCAGCGCCGACGGCAGGTGGCTGCCCACCACCGCCAGCACGCCCAGCGCGAAGGCGATGTCGGTCGCGGTCGGGATCGCCCAGCCCGCCGGGTGCCCGTTCGGCGCGGCCACGTTGATCGCCGTGAACAGCACCGCGGGCAGCAGCACCCCGCACACCGCCGCCACCACCGGCAGCGCCGCCGCGCTCGGCGTGCGCAGCTCCCCGGCGACGAACTCGCGCTTCAGCTCGATGCCCGCCACGAAGAAGAAGATCGTCAGCAGCCCGTCCTGCGCCCACGCCTCCAGCGGCAGGTCCAGGTGCAGCGGCCCGCTCGGCCCGACCGTGTAGTCCAGCACCGACTCGTAGGCGTGCGGCCACAGGTTCGCCCACAGCAGCGCCACCGCCGCGGCCACCAGCAGCAGCACGCCGCCGACCGTCTCGGTGCGCAGCGCGTCGGCGAGGTAGCGGCGCTCGGGCAGCGACAGCAGGCCGAGGAACTGCCGGCGGTCGTCGGACGGGCGCCGCTCGTCGGACTCGCTGCGGTCGTCGGACGGGCGTCGGTCGTCGGACGGGCTGGTCACGGCGGGGGACCTCCTGAGGCGGGCGGCATGCGGACACACGGGTGGTGCGGTGCCGACCAGACTTCCCGGCGCGCCTCAGGTTCTTGATGGTTCCTCGACATCCTACGACGCGTGGCGACCGGGCGTTCGGTTCGTCCCACTTTATGGGGGCTGCCGGGGGTGCGGCGGCCGGGATCCGGCGCGCTGACCCGGATGGGTTCGGCCGGATGCGGACGATCCGCCGCGTTCCTAGGGTCGGCCGCAGGAGCGGGCCGCCGCCCCGGCCGCCCGCACCGTCATGGAGGAAACGATGCCCAGTCAGGAAACCGAACCCATACCGGTCCAGGCCGTGGGTCCGCAGGGGAGGGGGGCCGAGGGCGCCGACACCGCCCTGCCCCCGTTAACCGACCCGGACCTCGAACACCTGCTGCGCCCGCTGTTCGCCGCCGCCGCGCCCGAGGGCGGCATCGCCGTCGCGGTGATCCGCGGCACCGAACGCACCGTCGCCTGCCGCGGCTACGCGGACCGGGCCGGGGAGCGCCCGGTCCGGGCCGACACCCGGTTCGAACTCGGCTCGGTCACCAAGACCTTCACCGCGCTGCTGCTCGCCGACATGGTCGCCCGCGGCGAGGTCGGCTACGACGACCCGATCGACCGCTACCTGCCCGCCGAGGTGCTGCCGGGCTACCCGCACGAGCGCCCGATCACCCTGCTGCACCTGGCCACCCACACCTCCGGGCTGCCCCGGCTGCCGGTCGGCCTGGCCCCCGCCGCGGTGCCCCGCTGGTTCACCAGCCCGTACGCCACGTTCAGCGCCGCGCACCTGCTGCGCGCGCTGCCCCGCACCCCCGTGCGCGGCACCCCCGGCACCCGGGTGCGGTACTCCAGCCTCGGCGCCGGACTGCTCGGCCTGGTGCTGGAGCGTGCCGCCGGGCAGCGCTACCAGGAACTGCTGACCGGGCGGGTCTGCGAGCCGCTCGGCCTGATCGACACCTCCTGCGGCACCGGCCGGGACGAGACCACCGGCTACCGGCGCGGCCGCTGGATCCCCTCGTTCAAGGTCCCGGCGCTGCCCGGCGCGGCGGCGCTGCGCTCCACCGCCGACGACATGCTGCGCTACCTGCAGGCCCACCTGGCGGTGGACGCGGTGCCGATCCCGGAGCGGACCGGGGCGGCGGCCAGCCTGCGCACCGCGCTGCGCGAGGTGTGCCTGCCCCGGGTCGCCCGGCGCGGCTTCGGGCAGCGGATCGGCCTGAGCTGGCACCACCGCCCGGCCGAGGAGGCCGCCGACCGCGAGGTGGTCTTCCACAACGGCTCCACCGGCCGCTGCACCGCCTTCGTGGGCTTCGACCGGGCCGCGCAGACCGGCCTGGTCGCGCTGGCCGGGCCGCTGGCCACCGGGCGGCGCAGGTTCGCCCAGAGCGCGTACGACGTGCTGCGGGCGCTGGCGGCCTGACCGGCGGGCGCGGCCCATGCACCGGGCCCCGCTCCGCGGTGTGCGGAGC
>NZ_JBHUWH010000548.1:0-4869 GCF_042670125.1 Kitasatospora sp. NPDC057198
CACCTGACGGTGGGCCGGGCGGACCCCGTCATACCCCCAGCAGTCGCCGAGGCAGGCGGCGGACCTCCCGGAGAAGGTGTCACCCATGGCAGTTGCGGTCGTACAGCGCATCAGGCTGTCGTACTCGAAGTACTGGTACGCGTACGCGATGATCGCGCCGGTCGTGATCGTCCTCGGTGTGCTGGTCGGCTACCCGCTGGTGCGCGGCATCTACCTGACCCTGACCAACGCCACCAGCCTCAACGTCGGCCGGCAGATCGGCGTCAACCACATCCCCGACAGCTTCGACTTCATCGGGCTGGACAACTACGCGGACGTGCTGTGGGGGCCGACCGCCTACGACCGGTTCTGGTCGCACTTCATCTGGACCGTCGCCTGGACCGCGATCTGCGTCGTCCTGCACTACGGCATCGGCCTGGGCCTGGCGCTGCTGCTCAACCGGAAGATGCGCGGCCGCGGCCTGTACCGGCTGGTGCTGATCCTGCCCTGGGCGGTGCCCACCTTCGTCACCGTCTTCTCCTGGCGGCTGATGCTCGCCGACGGCGGCGCCGTCAACGGACTGCTCTCCTTCCTGCACCTGCCCGAACCCGCCTGGCTGTCCGACCCGCTGGCGCAGAAGGCCGCCGCGATCCTGGTCAACACCTGGGTCGGCGTGCCGTTCATGATGATCTCGCTGCTCGGCGGCCTCCAGTCGATCCCGCAGGAGCTGTACGAGGCCGCCGAGATGGACGGCGCCACCCCCTGGCAGCGCTTCCGCCACGTCACCCTGCCCGGCCTGCGCACCGTCTCCTCGACCGTCGTGCTGCTCGGCGTGATCTGGACCTTCAACCAGTTCGCGGTGATCTTCCTGCTGTTCGGCTCCGGCGCCCCCGACGCGCAGATCCTGGTCACCTGGGCCTACCGCCTCGGCTTCGGCCAGCAGCCCTCCGACTACGCGCAGTCCGCGACCTACGGAATCCTGCTGCTGTCGATCCTGATCGTGTTCACCACCTTCTACCGCCGCTGGCTGGCCCGGAACGAGAAGGCCAACGGATGAGCACCGAGACCGCGCCCCAGGGCGGAACCGCTTCCCCGACCGAGGACCACGACCAGGCAGGCAGCCCCATGACACTCACCGCCGACCGCCCCGCCGCCGAACCGGCCACCGCCAAGCGCCCCGCCAAGGTCCGCCGGCGCGGCCAGTCCTCGCCGCTGGCCACCGTGCTCTCGCACGGCACGCTGATCGTCGCCAGCCTGGTCGCGCTGTTCCCCGTGCTGTACATCGCGTACATCTCGCTCGGACCGGACGACAACGACTACCTGCACCCGGCGAAGATCTTCGACAAGATGACCTTCGCCAACTACACCAAGGTGATGGGCGACACCGGGTTCTTCACCTGGTTCGGCAACTCGGCGATCGTGGCCGGCGGCACCACCGTGATCGGCGTGATGATCGCCGCCTCCACCGGCTACGCGGTCTCCCGGATGCGCTTCCCCGGCTACCGCCAGCTGATGTGGACCCTGCTGGTCACCCAGATGTTCCCGATCGCGGTGCTGATCGTCCCGATGTACTACATCCTGTCGAACCTCGGGATGCTGGACAGCTACACCGGCCTGATCCTGGTCTACTCGGCCACCACCGTGCCGTACTGCGCCTGGCTGCTCAAGGGCTACTTCGACACCATCCCGATGGAGATCGACGAGGCCGGCCGGGTCGACGGGCTCTCCCCGATCGGCACCTTCTGGCGGCTGATCCTGCCGCTGGCCCGTCCGGGCCTGGCGGTGGCCGCGTTCTACTCCTTCCTCACCGCCTGGGGCGAGGTCGCCTACGCCTCGACCTTCATGCTCTCGTCCGACAAGTACACGCTGGCGGTCGGCCTGTCCTCGTTCGTCAGCGAGCACGACCACCAGTGGCAGCTGATGGCCGCCACCTCGGTGCTCATCGCGCTCCCCGCCGCGGTCGTCTTCTACCTGGTGCAGCGCCACCTGGTCACCGGTCTGACGGCCGGCGCCGCGAAGTCCTGAACGACCCGTCACCTCCCACGTCACTTCCACAGCCTCCAAGGGATGACTGTCCAATGACCCAGAACCTGGCCGACGCCTCCCGGCCCGCCGCCGTTCCCGCCGCTCGGACTGCTGCGACCGCCGGGGCCTCCAGAGGCGGCTGGTGGCGGGACGCGGTCATCTACCAGGTGTACCCGCGCAGCTTCGCCGACGGCAACGGCGACGGCATGGGCGACCTGCCCGGCATCCGCAGCCGGCTGCCCTACCTGCGCGACCTGGGCGTGGACGCGGTGTGGCTCTCGCCGTTCTACGCCTCCCCGCAGGCCGACGCCGGCTACGACGTGGCCGACTACCGGGCCGTCGACCCGATGTTCGGCACCCTGCTGGACGCCGACGCGCTGATCCGCGACGCCCACGACCTGGGCCTGCGGATCATCGTCGACCTCGTCCCCAACCACTCCTCCGACCAGCACGAGTGGTTCCAGCGCGCACTGCGGGAGGGCCCCGGCTCCCCGCTGCGCGAGCGCTACCACTTCCGCGCCGGCAAGGGCGAGAACGGCGAACTCCCGCCCAACGACTGGGAGTCCATCTTCGGCGGCCCCGCCTGGACCCGCACCACCGACCCCGACGGCGCCCCCGGCGACTGGTACCTGCACCTGTTCGCCCCCGAGCAGCCCGACTTCAACTGGGACAACCCGGCGGTCGCCGACGAGTTCCGCTCCATCCTGCGGTTCTGGCTCGACATGGGCGTCGACGGCTTCCGGATCGACGTCGCCCACGGCATGGTCAAGGCCCCCGGCCTGCCCGACCTCGGCAGCCACGACCAGCTCAAGCTGCTCGGCAACGACGTCATGCCGTTCTTCGACCAGGACGGCGTGCACGCCATCTACCGCAGCTGGCGGCAGATCCTCGACGAGTACCCCGGCGACCGGATCGGCGTCGCCGAGGCGTGGACCCCGACCGTCCAGCGCACCGCGAACTACGTCCGCCCCGACGAGCTCCACCAGGCGTTCAACTTCCAGTACCTGGGCACCGGTTGGGACGCCGCCGCGCTGCGCGAGGTGATCGACGTCTCGCTCGACTCGATGCGCCCGGTCGGCGCCCCCACCACCTGGGTGCTCTCCAACCACGACGTCACCCGGCACGCCACCCGGTTCGCCAACCCGCCGGGCCTCGGCACCCAGATCCGCACCCCCGGCGACCGCGCCCTCGGCCTGCGCCGGGCCCGCGCCGCCACCCTGCTGATGCTCGCGCTGCCCGGCTCCGCCTACGTCTACCAGGGCGAGGAGCTCGGCCTGCCCGACGTCACCGACCTGCCCG
Organism: Kitasatospora sp. NPDC057198; assembly: GCF_042670125.1. Lineage (NCBI taxonomy): Bacteria > Bacillati > Actinomycetota > Actinomycetes > Kitasatosporales > Streptomycetaceae > Kitasatospora > Kitasatospora sp. NPDC057198. Next base: position 3,304 of record NZ_JBHUWH010000548.1, read on the forward strand.
ACGAGGTCCGCCAGGACCCGTCCTTCTTCCGGCAGGCCGGACAGGACGGCTTCCGCGACGGCTGCCGCGTCCCGATCCCGTGGTCCGGCACCGAGGCGCCCTACGGCTTCGGCCCGAACGCCGGCGGCCCCAGCTGGCTGCCGCAGCCCGCCGAGTGGGCCCAGCTGTCGGTGGAGGCGCAGACCGGCGACCCCACCTCCACGCTGGAGCTGTACCGCTCCGCGCTCGCCGTCCGCCGCGCGCAGCCCGCGCTCGGCGCCGGCACCGACGTCCAGTGGCTGCCCGCCCCCGAGGGCGTGCTGGCCTTCCGGCGCGAGTCGGCCGAAGGCTCGTTCGTGTGCACCGTGAACACCACCGGCGAAACCGCCCGGATCCCCGCCCCCGGCCGTATGCTGCTGTCCTCCGCCGAGGCTGTCGAGACGGAGAACGGCGTCGAACTCCCGGCCGACAGCACCGCATGGTGGGCGGTCTGACGTGGTTGCAATAGGCTCTGGGATCGTGACTACGGCGCGACTCTCCGACATCGCGGCGCAGGCGGGGGTCAGCGAAGCCACCGTCAGCCGCGTACTCAACGGCAAAGCGGGCGTCTCCGCGACCACCAGGCAGACCGTGCTGGCCGCTCTCGACGTGCTCGGGTACGAGCGGCCCACCCGGCTGCGCCAGCGCAGCGCCGGGCTGATCGGCCTGATCACCCCGGAGCTCAGCAACCCCATCTTCCCGGCGCTCGCCCAGGTCATCGAGCAGGTGCTCAGCCGGCACGGCTACACGCCGGTGCTGTGCACCCAGACCCCGGGCGGCTCCACCGAGGACGAACTCGTCGAGATGCTGGTCGAGCGCGGCGTCGCCGGCATCGTGTTCGTCTCCGGCCTGCACGCCGACACCACCGCCGACCACGACCGGTACGCCAAGCTCACCGGCCGGCAGGTGCCGTTCGTGCTGATCAACGGCTACAGCGAGAAGATCGCCGCGCCGTTCATCTCCCCGGACGACCGGGCCGCCATGCAGATGGCCGTCCAGCACCTGGTCGAGCTCGGCCACGAGAAGATCGGCCTCGCGGTCGGGCAGAAGCGGTACGTGCCGGTGCTGCGCAAGATCGAGGGCTTCACGGCCGCCCTGCGCCAGTTCACCGGGCGCACCGAGGAGCAGGCCGAGGAGCTCGTCCACCACACCCTGTTCAGCGTCGAGGGCGGGCACGCCGCCGCCCAGGCGCTGCTCGACAAGGGGTGCACGGCGATCGTCTGCGGCTCCGACATGATGGCGCTCGGCGCGATCCGGGCGGTGCGCCAGCGCGGGCTGACGGTGCCGCAGGACGTCTCGGTGGTCGGCTTCGACGACTCGCCGCTGATAGCGTTCACCGAGCCGCCGCTCACCACCGTCCGCCAGCCGGTCGAGGCGATGGCCACCGCCGCCGTCGACGCCCTGCTGGAGGAGGTCGGCGGGAACCCGGCGCAGCGTTCCGAGTTCATGTTCCAGCCCGAGCTGGTGATGCGCGGCTCGACCGGCTCCGGCCCGCGCAACGGCTGAGGCGGGTCCTGTCGGTACGGCCCCCGGGGAGCCCCCCCGGGG
>NZ_JBHUWH010000549.1:0-4857 GCF_042670125.1 Kitasatospora sp. NPDC057198
GCCCCCTCCCGGCCGGGCCGGGGGGAGCGGGCCGCGCGGCGCGGAGGTCAGTTGGCCGGCTCGCCGACGTGGTGCACGCGCACCAGGTTGGTGGAGCCGGCCAGGCCGGGCGGGGAGCCGGCGGTGATGATCACCACGTCGCCGGGCTTGCAGCGGCCCAGGCTCAGCAGCGCGGAGTCGACCTGGGCGACGAGTTCGTCGGTGGTGGTGACGAACGGGCCGAGGAAGGTCTCCACGCCCCAGGTGAGCGCCAACTGGCTGCGCACGGCGGGCTCGTAGGTGAAGGCCAGCACCGGGATCGGCGAGCGGTAGCGGGTCAGCCGGCGGGCGGTGTCGCCGCTCTGGGTGAACGCGATCAGGTACTTGGCGTCCAGGAAGTCGCCGATCTCGGCGGCGGCGCGGGCGACCGCGCCGCCCTGGGTGCGGGGCTTGTTCTTGTCGGTGAGCGGCGGCAGGCCGGCGGCGAGGACGTCCTCCTCGGCGGCCTCGACGATCCGGGCCATGGTCTTGACCGTCTCGACCGGGTACTTGCCGACCGAGGTCTCGCCGGAGAGCATCACCGCGTCGGTGCCGTCGAGCACCGCGTTGGCGACGTCGGACGCCTCGGCGCGGGTCGGCCGGGAGGCGTTGATCATCGAGTCCAGCATCTGGGTGGCGACGATGACCGGCTTGGCGTTGCGCTTGGCCAGCTTGACCGCGCGCTTCTGGACGATCGGCACCTGCTCCAGCGGGAGTTCGACGCCCAGGTCGCCGCGGGCGACCATGATGCCGTCGAAGGCGTCCACGATGGACTCCAGGTTGTCCACCGCCTGCGGCTTCTCGATCTTGGCGATGACCGGGATCCGGCGGCCCTCCTCGGCCATGATCCGGTGCACCTCCTCGACGTCCCTCCCGCTGCGCACGAACGACAGCGCGATGATGTCGGCCCCGGTCCGCAGCGCCCAGCGCAGGTCCTCGACGTCCTTGTCGGAGAGCGCGGGCACCGAGACGGCGACGCCGGGGAGGTTGAGGCCCTTGTGGTCGGAGACCAGTCCGCCCTCGATGACGATGCAGTGCACCCGGGGGCCCTCGACGTGGGTGACCTCCAGGCAGACCCGGCCGTCGTCGACCAGGATCCGCTCGCCGCGCGAGACGTCCGCGGCCAGGCCCTTGTAGGTGGTGCCGCAGATCTCCCGGTCGCCCGGGACGTCGTCGACGGTGATGGTGAACTCGTCGCCGCGCTCCAGCAGGACGGGCCCGTCGGCGAAGGTGGCGAGGCGGATCTTCGGGCCCTGCAGGTCGGCCAGCACGCCGACGCTGCGGCCTGACTCGTCCGATGCCTTGCGGACCCGGTGGTAACGGTCCTCGTGCTCCGCGTGGGAGCCGTGGCTGAGGTTCAGTCGGGCGATGTCCATGCCCGCGTCGACCAGGGCCTTGATCTGGTCGTACGAGTCCGCGGCAGGCCCGAGAGTACAAACGATTTTTGCTCGGCGCATACAGCAGAGCCTAGGCATTACCGGGTCGTAACAGAGCAGTTCCGGCCAGTCCCCCCATGGCAGTTGGCGAAAGATTTGGTGAACGGTCCAGCACCGCGCGGCGGGTGGCGCGCGGGGGTGAGCATCCGGGGGGCGGATTGACGCACGCGCGTGCGGCCGGCCGGGCCGCGTCACGTGCGGGTCACCCACGTCTCACCTGTTGGATGGCTGGAGGGTCTGGCCCCGGCGGCCGGAAAGCGGCAGACTGCCAGACGCGTTTTCTACGCGCGTCACCACGGGTGGCGGGGTGCCGCCTGCCCCGGCCCGGACGCCCGCTGACCGCCCGCACCGCCCGCACCGCCCGACTTGGAGTCCTCGATGCCCCTGAACCGCCGTGACTTCGTCACCCGCTCCGCCGCCACCGCGGCCGGCGCCGCCCTGGCCGGCGGCCTCGCGGCCGCCCCCGCCTCCGCCGCGGACCACGACCGGGACGAGTCCCGCGGCAGGGGCCCCGTCCCCTTCAAGGCCGCCTTCACCGTGATGGGCACCACCGACCTGCACGGCCACGTCCTGAACTGGGAGTACTTCACCGACTCCGAGTACGACGACGCCGCCCACAACGACGTCGGCCTGGCCAAGATCTCCACCCTGGTCGAGCAGGTCCGGCAGGAGAAGGGCCGCGGCCGCACCCTGCTGATCGACGCCGGCGACACCATCCAGGGCACCCAGCTCTCCTACTACTTCGCCCGGATCGAGCCGATCACCGGCACCAAGGCCCCGCGCCACCCGATGGCGAGCGCGATGAACGCCATCGGCTACGACGCCGCCGCGCTCGGCAACCACGAGTTCAACTACGGCATCCCGCTGCTGCGCGCCTACCAGGACCAGCTGGACTTCCCGCTGCTGGGCGCCAACGCGGTCGACGCCAAGAGCGAGAAGCCGGCCTTCCCGCCGTACGTCATCCGCGAACTGCACCTCGGCCACGGCCGCCCGGTCCGGGTCGGCATCCTCGGCCTGACCAACCCCGGCATCGCCATCTGGGACAAGGCCAACGTGCAGGGCAAGCTGGCCTTCCCCGGCATCCCGGAGATCGCCGCCAAGTGGGTCCCCAAGGTCCGCGCGGCCGGCGCCGACGTGGTCGTCATCACCGCGCACACCGGCGTGGACGGCGCCTCCTCCTGGGGCGACCAGCTGCCCTACAGCGAGAACGCGGGCGCCGAGATCGCCGCGACCGTCCCCGGCGTCGACGCGATCCTGGTCGGCCACGCCCACAAGGAGATCCCGCAGCGGATCGTGGTCAACCAGCAGACCGGCAAGGACGTCGTGCTCTCCGAGCCCGCGCTCTGGGGCGAGCGGCTGACCTGCTTCGACTTCGAGGTCGAGTTCGCCCGCGGCGAGTGGACCGTCACCGGCGTCAGCGCCCGGCTGCTGAACGCCAACACCGTCGCCGAGGACCCGAAGGTCGTCAAGCTGGTCGCCGACCAGCACAAGAAGGTCGTCGCCTACGTCAACCAGGTCATCGGCAGCTGCAAGGAGGCCCTCTCCATCGCCGACGCCCGGTTCAAGGACACCCCGATCATCGACCTGATCGGCAAGGTCCAGGCCGACGCGGTCCGCGACGCGCTGGCCGGCGGCCCGTACGCGAGCCTGCCGGTGCTCGCCCAGGCCGCGCCGTTCAACCGCACCGCGGCCATCCCGGCCGGCGAGGTCAAGCTGCGCGACGCGGCCGGGCTGTACATCTACGAAAACACCCTGGAGGCCCGGATCCTGACCGGCGCCCAGCTCAAGGACTACCTGGAGTACTCCGCCAAGTACTACGCCCAGGTCGCCCCCGGCGCGCCGATCGACCCGGCCACCCTGACCAACCAGGCCAACAACACCCCCGACTACAACTACGACTCGATCTACGGCCTGTCGTACGACATCGACATCGCGCAGCCGGTCGGCAGCCGGATCACCGACCTGTCGTACCAGGGCGCGCCGCTCCACCCGGCGGCGCAGTTCGTCCTCGCCGTCAACAACTACCGCGCCAGCGGCGGCGGCAACTTCCCGCACGTCGCCGCCGCCCAGCAGGTGTGGGCCAACTCCGACGAGATCCGCAACACGATGATCGCCTGGGTGAAGGCCAAGGGCGTCATCGACCCGGCCGACTTCTACGGCACGAGCACCTGGCGCCTGGTCCGGGCCGGCGTCCCGGTCTTCTAGGCCGTCCGGCCGCTGACGCACCGTCAACCCGCCTGGGCCGTCCGGGGATCCGTCCCCGGGCGGCCCGCCGCGCGCCCGGGAACCGTCCGCCGCCCCGCCCCGTCCAAGCCCCGTCCGGCCACGGACCCGGACCACGGACCACGGACCACGACCCAGGGGGATGGCGGAAGATGCGCGTACGGACAGCACTCGCGGCGGGCGCGGCGGCGGCCCTGCTGCTCGCCGGGTGCGCGAGCGAGCCGGTCGGCACCGGCGGCGCCGGGGGGAGCAGGGTCGCGCCCGTCGGGACCGTCCCGGCCGGGTCGCAGCCGCGGCCCGCGACCGGCGCGGCCGCCGAGCAGGCCGCGAAGGTGGCCGCGGCCTGGCCCGGGTCGAGCACCCGGCAGGCGTGGGAGCACGGCTACTACCCGGTCGAGCAGACCACCGAGTGGCTGCCCCCCGACGCCTTCCACAGCGGCGCCGACAAGCACGCGTACCTGACGCACCGGTTCGACCTGAAGGTGCCGCTGCCGGTCTCCGTCTCCGGCCTCTCCGAGGTGCGGTTCGCCGACGGCTCCACCCTCGCCCTGCCGCAGCGCTCCGCCGAGGACGTCCTCGACTCGCTGCCCGCCGCCACCGTGGACTGCGCCGACCGGTGCCCCCCGCTCGTGGTCACCGCCGTCCGGCCCGGCACCCGCCAGGTCGCCACCAGCCGGGGCGAGGCCACCGTCCCGGTCTGGGAGTTCACCGTCGAGGGCTACGCGGAGCCGTTCCGCTACCCCGCCGTCCTCCCCCAGGCGGGGCAGGCCCTCCCCCGCTCCGAGCCCACCGTGCCCGCCGTGCCCGGCCCGTGGACCGCCGACGGCGTCCCCGCGTCCCTCTCCGCGGTCTCCCCCGACGGCCTGCTGCTGACCGGCTACGTCTCCTACGGCTGCGCCACGGTCGACCCCGGCAGCGTCTACGAGACCGACCAGGTGGTCGTCCTGGTCGGCCACACCACCCCGCGCAAGCTCGCCCCGGACGAGGTGTGCCCGGCGAGCATCAACGCCGCCCCGGTCGCATTCCGGCTCTCCCGCCCGCTCGGCACCCGCGTCGTCCTCGGCCTGGCCGACGGCCTCCCGCAACTGCCTCGGCAGCGCTGAGCCCACGCGGGCCGCACCGACCGGCGCTGCGCCCGCGCGGGCCGCACCGACCGGCGTTGTGCCCGCGCGGGCCGCAC
>NZ_JBHUWH010000550.1:0-4845 GCF_042670125.1 Kitasatospora sp. NPDC057198
GGCCCGGCCCGGCCGGTCAGGCGGTGCCTGCCAGGGTCTCCTCCGGCTGCGGGTCGCCGGTGCGCAGTTCCGGGCGCTGCTCGGCGGACCGGGCGAGCGGGCCGACCAGCGCGCCGGCGAGCAGGAAGACGGCGGCGAGCACCCCCCAGCCCGCGGTGCCGCCGCCGATCACGCCGACGGTGACGATGGTGGGGCCGAGCACGAACTGGGCGCTCGTCCCCAGGTTGAAGGTGGCCAGGTACTCGGCCCGGGAGCGGTCCGGGGCCAGGGCGTACGAGAGGCCCCAGCCGCCCGCGGACTGGTAGAGCTCGCCCGCGGTCAGCAGGACGAGTCCGAGGAGCAGGGCGGCGACGACCGCGGCGACGGGCAGGTCGGCGCCCGCGAGGGCGAACAGCGCGCAGGCGCCGACCAGGGCCGCCGCCGCCCGGTGCATCGCCCGGACGCCGCCCGCGACGTTCTCGGTGCCGGCCGAGGCCCGGACCTGGAAGAGGACGGCGAGCACGGTGTTGACCACCAGCAGCAGTCCGACCAGGGCCTTGGGCGCGCTGGTGTGCTCGCTGACCCACAGCGGCACGCCGATGCCGAGCAGCGCGATGTGCAGGACCAGCACGCCGTTGACCGCGGCGACGGCCAGGTAGCGCAGGTCGCGCAGGGCGACCAGCCGCAGCGGCGACTTCTTGGCCTTCTGCCCGGCCGGGGCCGCCGGGTCCGTCGTGGCGGCCGTGGCGGCCGGGTCCGTCCGGTTGCGCAGTCGCAGCCGGCCCAGCAGCAGGGCGGCGGCGACGAAGGACGCCGCGTTGCCCAGCACGATCACGCTGAACGCCCCGCGGGTGCCCACCGCGATGGCGACGCTGGCGAGCAGGCCGCCGAGGGTGAAGCCCACGTTGAACACGACGCGCATCCGCGCCATCATCGCGACGCGCCCGTCCGCGCCCGCGAGTTGCTCGGCGAGGGCCTGGTAGATCGGGAACACCGCCTGCTCGCCGACGCCCAGGAAGGCCGCGATCAGCAGGAAGCTGACGAAGTCGTCGGCGAACACGTAGGCGGTGAAGCCGCAGGCCCGGTAGAGGTTGAGGAACAGCAGGAGCTTGCGCGGGGTCCAGCGGTCCGCCAGCCATCCGATCACCGGCTGGGCGGCGAGCCCGAGCACGCCGGCGATCGAGAGGCCGATGCCGACCTGGGAGGCGGTCAGCCCCACGACCTTGGTGAAGAACAGCGCCGAGCCCGCCAGGTACATGCCCGTGCCGATGGCGTCGATCAGCCCGATCGCGAGGAAGGCGAGGCCCCCCTCGACGTCGGCCGGGCCCAGCAGCTTCTCCCGCAGGCCGGCCGGGCGGCCGTCCTGCGCCCGCCCGGCGCTCACCGCGCGGCCCCGGCGGCTTCGGCGGCCCCGGCGGCTTCGGCGGCCACCGCGATGCGGACGGCCGCGGCCGCGTCCTCGGCGGCGGTCCGGGCCTGGGCCGGGCCGGCGGCGAGCACCATGACCTCGCCGACCCGGTCCCACGAGGAGCGCAGTTCCGCCACCCGGTCGCCGGGGGCCACCGTGACGGCGGCGCGCAGCACGCCGGCCCGCTGCTGCACCTCCTCGACGCCCGCGACCTCCAGCACGGTGCCCGCGGGCGCGGTGAGGAAGCGGATCGCGGCGCCCATCGGGGCGCCGCCGGGCAGCTTGGGGCTGCCGCCGGCCAGGAGTTCCACCAGGGTGCGGATGACGTTGCCCCCGTACGCCGCGTCGAGGAGGAAGGTGATCGAGTCGCCGGGCACCCGGCCCGCGCACTCGATGAGGACCGGGCCCTGTTCGTCGAGCATCCACTCGGCGTGCAGGATGCCGGTGCCGTAGCCGATGGCCCGGACGAAGTCCGCCATGGCCTGCTCGAAGGCGTGCCGGACGTCCTGCGGCAGGTCGGCCGGCACGACGTGGCCCAGCTCGACCGGGTGGCGGCCGCCGGCGGTGAGTTTGTCGGTGACGTTCAGGAAGAGGATCTCCCCGCCGCGCACCAGGGCCTCGACGCTGTACTCGTGGCCGTACAGGCGGCGTTCGGCCAGGTAGCGCCAGGCGAGTTCCCGGTCGGGCAGCATCAGGTCGTCCTGGGCGGCCACGGTGAGCTCCCAGGCCGCGGCGATGTCGTCGCCCGGCTCCAGCAGTTGGACGCCGAGCGAGGCGTGCCGGTTGGCGGGCTTGAGGACGACGGGCCCGCCGGCGGCGAACGCCTCGGCGTCCGCGGGGCCGTGCACCTCGGTCCACTCGGGGTTGCGCAGGCCGCCGGCCTGCGCGGCCGCCCGCAGCCGCAGCTTGTCGGTGAGGGCGGCGGCCGCGGCGGCGCCGGCGCCGGGGCGCCCGAACCGCTCGGCCAGCACGGCGGCGCCGTGGACGCCGTACTCCAGGCCGGCGATGACGAGTGCGACGGGCTCCCCCGCCAGGTGCTCCTCGACGGCCGCCACCAGGGCGAGGTCCTGGTGGTAGGGGGCGGCGACGACCGAGCCGACGCAGCGCAGGTCGGCCGCGGCGTCGTGCACCGCCCGCTTGCGGATGATGTCGGGGTCCTCGACCACCAGCACGCTGTTCTCGGGCAGGAACTGCTCCATCTGGTTCAGCAGCAGCTTGCCGAAGCCGACCATGACCACCCGGCCGGCGGGGAGTTCGATCTGCATGGGCTCTTCTCTCTCGTTGGGGGCGCCGGGGTCGGCGGGGCGGGGGTCAGGCCGGGCGCAGCGCGATGTCGAACCGGTCGATTCCGGCGATGAAGTTCGACGGCCTGCGGATCAGTTCGGACCGGGCCTCCACCGATTCCGCCCGGGTGAGCAGTTCGGTGAAGAGCGAGCGCATCTCCAGCCGGGCCAGGACGGCGCCCAGGCAGAAGTGCGGTCCGATGGTGAAGGACAGGTGGTTGTTGGGGGTGCGGTCGGGGCGGAACTCGTCGGGGGCCTCGAAGACCTCGGGGTCGCGGTTGGCCGCCGAGAGCCAGACGCAGACCGTGTCGCCCTCCGCCAGTTCCGTGCCGCCGAGCACGGCCGGCCGGGTCACCGTGCGGATGAGGTGCATGGCGGGGGTGTCGAAGCGGAGCACCTCCTCGATCATCGCGGGGATCCGCCCGTGGTCCGCGCGCAGCCACTGCCAGGCGCCCGGGGTGCCGGCGAGCCGGTACAGGCCGGCCGCCACGGCGTTCTTGGTGGTCTCGTAGCCGCCGATGGCCAGGTTGAGGCAGTTGAGCAGCACCTCGTCGGTGCTGAGGCGTTCGCCGTCCAGTTCGATGTCCATCAGGCGGCGGACCATGCCGTTCGGGTCGAGCCGGTGCGGCTCGCCCTCGATGATGTCCACGAAGTACATCAGGAGGTCGTTGTTGGCGGCCTCGCTGCAGCGGCGGCGCTCGGCCAGGGCGGGGGCGGCCGCGCCGGCCGCCTCGGTGCCGGTGATGGCGCTGCTGGCCATCGCGGCGACGGCCTCGCGGTCCTCCTCGGGGATGCCGAGGATGGAGCCGATGGCCAGCCGCGGCATCGGGGCGGTCAGCGTGCCGACCGCGTCGACCTCGCCCTGCCGCACGGCGGCCTCGGCCAGCCGCCGGGCGTGCTGCTCGATGACCGGGGTGAGCGAGTGGACGAACTGCGGGGTGAGGGCGCCGGTGACGAGTTTGCGCAGCCGGGCGTGCCGCGGCTTGTCGGTCAGCTCGATCATCAGGCCGGCCGCGGGGTCGCGGACGCCGAGCGTGCTGTCCAGCGTCATGCCCCACTCGGAGCTGTACGTGGCGACGTCGCGCAGGACGGTCCGGGTGTGGTCGTAGCGGGTCACCGAGTAGAAGCCGGGGGCGTCCGGCCGCTCCTGGCGGGGCAGTTCGGGCAGGTCCCGCATGGCGGCCCAGGCCCGGTAGGGCGGTTCCGGGACGAACTGCGCCGGGGAGGCGAGGTCGGGGAAGGCGGCCCGCCGGGTGTCGGTCGTGGTCATCGCTCGGCTCCGTTCGGCGCGGCGGCCTGCTGGGCGGCGAGCGTCTCCAGGACGATCTCGACCACCTTGGCGGGCCGGGTGCGGGTGAAGTAGTGGCCGCCGCCGGGCAGTTCGAGCATCTGCGGGACGCCGGTGAAGGGCGCCCAGTCCCGGTAGCGGTCCGCGAAGTCGGCGGTGACCGGGTCGTCGGCCGCGTACACGGCGGTGGTCGGCACCGCCAGCGGCTCGGCCCGGCCGCCGTCCCCGTGGGCGGTCAGGTAGTAGGTGTTGGCGCTGGTGGAGTCGTGCCGGAAGGTGCGCACCAGCAGGTCGGCGTAGGAGGCGCCGAGTTCGTCGAAGCCGGTGAAGCCGGTCTCGACGGTGAGCCAGTGCCTGATGTCCTCGTAGGTCATCGAGGAGACGTAGTCGATGGACTCCCGCAGCGCCGCGGCGTCGTACAGCAGCTTGGCGCCGATGAACAGGTGCTCCACGTCGACGCCGCGCGCCCGCAGCCGCCGGGCCACCTCGATGGCCAGCGCGGAGCCGACGCAGTGGCCCCACAGGACGATCCGGCCGCGTTCCTGGGCGAGCAGTTCCCCGACCACCAGGTCCGCGATGTCGGTGACCGGCTTCAGTTCGTCGGCGCCGGACTTGGGGTCGTGGCCGGGCAGTTCGACGCCGAGCACGGCGAAGGAGGCGTCCTTGCGGCGCATCGCGTCGGCGACCGGGCGGAAGTGCACGGCGTGGCCGGCGCCGTAGGGGAAGCAGACCAGGGTCGCGGCGGGCCGCTCGTCGGCGGGCGTGAGCCGCACCAGGACGCCGGAGCCCTCGTCCTGGGTGAGCTTCTCGGCCAGCTCGGCCTGCTCGCCGAGCCGGGAGTTGCGCATCACGTCCTTGATGGTGAGCAGGCCGTTGAGCATCATCAC
>NZ_JBHUWH010000551.1:0-4843 GCF_042670125.1 Kitasatospora sp. NPDC057198
CCCCGAGCGGGGCGCCGCGGTCGGCTACGACCGCATGGAGGGCACCCGGTTCAGGCGCACCACGCGGTTCGAGCGCCGGCGGCCCGACCGCACCCCGGAGAGCTGCACGTACGCGCAGCTGGAGGAACCGGTCTCCTACGACCCGGGCGCGCTGCTGTCCCGGGCCGGGGGCGCGACCTGCCCGATCAGCACCGCCAGCCCGTCCAGCAGGCGCTGCAGGCCGAAGTCGAAGAGCTGGTCGAGGTCGAAGTCGTAGCCCTCCAGGGTGAGCCGCAGGAAGGTCGGGTGGGCGGCGACCAGTTCCATGAACACGCTCTCCTGCTGGTCCATCCACTCCTCGGCGTCCTGCCCGGTGGCGGCCTCCGCGGCGGCCTCCATCTCCAGGTTGAGCGCGGTGCCCCGGACGTAGTTGAACAGCGTCAGGTAGGCGGTGAGCAGGTCCTGCACCTCCAGGCCCTCGGCGGCCAGGGTGGACAGCACCCACTCGCCGAACGGCAGCGCGTTGGCCACCGGCTGGGGACGGGTCACCGACATGGTGGACGCCAGCCAGGGGTGCGCCCGGAACATCTCCCAGAGCCGGTGCGCGGCCAGCTCCAGCCGGGCGCGCCAGCCGAGGGCGCCCTGCGCGGGGGTGAAGGACATCTCGGCGAAGACCAGGTCCATCATCCGGTGCAGCAGGCCGTCCTTGTCCGGCACGTGCCGGTACAGCGACATGGCGGCCACGTCCAGCTCGGCTGCGACCCGGCGCATCGACAGCGCCTCCAGGCCCTCGGCGTCGGCCACCGCGACCGCCGCCGCGACGATCCGCTCCGTCGTCAGCACGCCCTCGGGCCCGGGGCGCCGGGGCAGCTGCCGCCCGGCCCCGCGCGGGGGCCGCTCGGCCGCGCCGCCCGGGTTCCCGGCGACCACCGTCCCGACGCCCGGGACGGCCCGGACCAGCCCCCGGCCGCGCAGCTCCGCCAGCGCCCTGGTGGCCGTCGCCATCGCCACGTTCCACCGGCGGGTGATCTCCCGGGTGGACGGCACCCGGTCACCCGGGCGCAGCTCGCCGCGTTCGATCCGCCCCCGCAGTTCGTCCGCGATCTGCTCGTAGCGGTCCACCCGCCCCACCTCCGCACTAGTGCACCAGTGGGCGCCATGCTAGCTGTCGCGGAACTCTCGGCGCCGCTCCCCGGGGCCGTCCGGGCGCACTAGTGCACTAGTGCAGCAATCCCGCATGCGGCTGTTTCGCGGCTTGCCCAGTGCAGTGCGTACGGCGTACGTTCGGTGTCATGGAGAACATGACGACGAACCCCGACATCCTCGTCTCGGGCGGCGGCATCGCCGGCCCCGCCCTGGCGTACTGGCTACGCAGGGCGGGCTTCCGGCCCGTGGTGGTGGAGCGCGCCCCCGCGCCCCGGCCCGGCGGCCAGACCGTCGACCTGCGCGGCGCCGGACGCACCGTCATCGAGCGGATGGGCCTGTTGGAACGCGCCGCCGAACTCGCCGTCGAGCAGCGCGGCATCGCCCTGGTCGACCGCCGCGGCCGGCACACCGCCCGGATGCCCACCGAACTCTTCGGCGGCGAGGGCATCGTCTCCGACCTGGAGATCCTCCGCGGCGACCTCGCCGACCTGCTGTACGAGGCCACCGCCGGCGACGTCGAGTACCTCTTCGACGACACCCTCACCGCCCTGCACGAGGACGCCGACGGCGTGCACGCCACCTTCGAGAACGCCCCGCCCCGCCGCTTCGACCTGGTGGTCGGCGCCGACGGCCTGCACTCCGTCACCCGCCGCCTCGCCTTCGGCCCCGAGCAGGGGCACTTCGTCCCGCTCGGCGGCTGCACCGCCTGGTTCACCGCCCGCCTCGGCCCCGAACTCGACCTCGACGGCTGGTTCCTGATGTACAACGCCCCCGGCGGCCTGGTCGCGATGGCCCGCCCCGGCCGGCTGCCCGGCGAGACGAAGGTCGCCCTCAGCTTCCGCACGGCCTCGGCCGCCCCCGACCGCCGCGACCGCGCCGCCCAACAGCGCCTGCTCACCGAGAAGTTCACCGGCGCCGGCTGGGAGAGCGACCGGCTGCTCGCCGCGATGGCCGACGCCGACGACTTCTTCTTCGAAGACCTCGGCCAAGTCCGCCTCGACCGCTACACCCGCGGCCGGATCGCCCTGGTCGGCGACGCCGCCTGCTGCCCCACCCCCCTCACCGGCCTCGGCACCAGCCTCGCCCTGGTCGGCGCCCACCTCCTGGCCGGCGAACTCGCCACCGCCCGCGGCGACTTCACCACCGCCTACGCCGCCTACCAGCACCGCATGCGCCCCTACGCCGCCCAGGCCCAACAACTCCCGCCCGGCGGCATGCGCGCCTACGCCCCCACCACCTCCCCGATGATCGCCCTGCGCGCCGCCTCCATGCGCTGGATGACCCGCTGGCCGCTGCGCCGCCTGATGGAGGCCCAGGCCGCCAAGGCGTCCGACGTCGAACTCCCCGACTACACCCAGGTGTTCGCCTGAGCCGGACGTCCCGCTTGCCGCCTCCCGGCCACCGGGCGCCCAGTGACCGGAGGCGGTGTCGGCGCCGGACGGCAGGATGCCCGCCATGCGATGCGAAGTCTGCGGCCACGCGATGGCGAAGTGGGACGAGCCGCCCACCCGGTGGTGGCGCGAGACCTGGGAGTGCCCGTGGTGCCGGGCGACGGCCACCACCCACGGCCCGGAACTCCGGGTCAGCCGTCCCCCGTACGCGTCATGGGAGACGCGGTGGGCGCGGGCGCTCTCCGACATGCTGCCGGAACCGGAGCGGCACGCCTACGCCCACCCGCGCCGCACCCTGTGCGGGATCGAGCGGCCGGACCTGTCGTCCTCCCCGTTCGGCACGTGGGGCGGGGCGGACGGGGACTGCCCGGAGTGCACCGCCGAGGCGCTGGCCATCGACGCCCGCTGGCCCGAGCAGTTGCGCGAGGGCTTCGGCGACTTCCTCGGCGTCGAGCCGGAGCCCGACCCGCTCGACGCCCCCGGCCGGGTCCCACCGCCGGACGAGCTCGGCCGCCCGGAAACCGAGCTCCCGCAGGCTCGTTGGAGCCCGCACACCCGGGTCCTCGCCGCGCCGCCGCCAGGCTCGCCCGATCCGGATCCGGGGTACCGCACGATCGGCGCCGGCCCGTCGGCCGTCCGGCTCCCCGCTCGCTGGATCGGCGCGGTGGTCGACCCGTACCGGCGGGACGCGTACCGGTGGCCGATGTTCCCCGAGCAACCCCTTGACACCCTGCCGCCGCTGGACGAGGCGTCCTTCACCGGTGACTACGCCTGGTTCGGGGACACCGGCGAGCCACTGGAGTACCGCACCCCTGTGACCGACCGGATCGCGGCAGCCCTGGCGGCCGACGGGCTCGCCCTCCCCGCCGACTTCACGGCCCTGATCACCCGTTCCCGCCTGCACCGCTGCCTGGATCGGGCCAGCGGCTACTGGACGGACCCGCACGGCCCGCTGCCCAGCCCGCTGCACCCGGACGACCGACTGGTGCTGCTCCTGCGCGAACAGCAGAACTGCTACCTCTGGTACCTCTACCTGCACCGCGACGGGAGTTCCGCGGTGGTCCGCACCGACCGCGACCTGACCGCCGACCGGGGCGAACGGTACGGCCCCGACGGCGCGCCGGTGCCCCCGTCCCCGATCGAGCTGGTCTGGTGCGCCCCGAGCACCGAGGTCTTCGCGTACCGCTTCCTGGCCTGGGCCACCCTGTTGCACGCGATCGAGGGCCGCCGCCGGGCCGCCGACCTCGACCCCGAGCACCTGGCCTACCTGGCCCACCTCGCGCGCCCGCGCGCCTGAGCACGGGGACGGCCCCGGTCTCCGTGGGGTGAGACCGGGGCCGTCGGGGAGAGGTGGCGCGTCAGCCGGTGAAGCCGGCCGTGATGGAGGTGAACTGCCAGTCCGACTGGGCGATGCCGGAGCAGGTCTCCTGGAGGCCGCCGCCCGCGCAGCCGCGGTCGCGGTTGACCGACCAGAACGCCAGGCGGGCGATGTGGTTGGTGTTGGCCCAGTCGCGGATCGCGGTCCAGTTGGCGATGGTGGTGGTCTCGTTGTTGTCGCTGAGACCGTTCATGCCGGAGATGCCCAGGTGCGAGTACGCGGTGGCGTCGTCCCAGCCGTAGACCGACTTGAGCTTGTTCTTCAGGCCGGTCGCCGCGCTGACGGTGGCGGCGTACATGTCGGTCGACGCGTTGCCGAAGTCGAACGGCATGATGGTGAAGACGTCGATGTCCGCGCCGAGCGCCTTGGACTGCTCGATCAGCCGGTTGCCCGGGGCGGTCGGGCCGCTGATCGCGGTGCCGAAGGTGACGATCGTCCTGATACCCGGGTTCTTCTGCTTGACGATCTTCAGCGCGTTCAGGATGCGGTCCTGGACGGTGTAGTTCTCGAACTCGTCGGTGTTCTCGATGTCGATGTCGATCGCCTTCAGGTTGTAGGCGTCGATCACCTTCTGGTAGGCGCCGGCCAGCGCGGTCGCGTCGGCGCAGTTCGGGCCGAGCTTGTTGCCCGACCAGCCGCCGAAGGACGGGACGACGTCGCCGCCCGCGGCGCGCACCGCGTTGATGGTCTGCTGGTCCACGCCGTTCAGCAGCGGCCGCTGGCTGTCCCAGGTCGGGTTGCAGCCGTTCTGCGCGAGCACGAAGGCGAGGGTGAACCACTTGATGCCGGTCGCGTTCATCACGGTGGCCGCGGCCGGCGGGTTGCCCCAGCCGTTGTACAGGTACGGCGCGGCCTGCTTGAAGCCGCTCGGCGTGGTGGTCGGCGGCGTGGTCACCGCGAGGGATTTGGACGCGGCGGAGGCGTTGCCCGCCGCGTCGCGGGCCTTGAC
>NZ_JBHUWH010000552.1:0-4834 GCF_042670125.1 Kitasatospora sp. NPDC057198
ACAACCCCCGCGCCCCTGGCGGGGCGCGGGGGACTGAGTGGGGAGACTGCGCCCCTGCCCCGCGGGGCCCTTCGACGGGGCGCGGGGATTCCTACAGGGCGACGCCGAGGAGGGCGTCGACGGTGCGGGAGACCAGGCCCGGGGCGCCGGTGTCCTCGCCGCCCTCGGTGCGGGCGGTGGCGGCCCAGCGGTCGACGGCGGCCAGGGCGGCCGGGGCGTCGAGGTCGTTCGCGAGGGCCGCGCGGACCTCGGCGAGCAGGGCCTCGGCGGGCGGGCCGTCGGGGCGGGAGACCGCGGAGCGCCAGGCGGCCAGGCGGGTCAGGGCGGCGTCGAGGTCCGCGGCGGTCCACTCCCAGTCGCTGCGGTAGTGGTGGGCGAGCAGGGCCAGCCGGATCGCGGCCGGGTCGATGCCGTCGCGGCGCAGGGCCGAGACGAAGACCAGGTTGCCGCGCGACTTGGACATCTTGTGCCCGTCCAGGGCGACCATGCCGGCGTGCACGTACGCGCGGGCGTAGGGGTGCTCGCCGAGGGCGACCTGGGCGTGCGCGGCGCCCATCTCGTGGTGCGGGAAGGACAGGTCGCTGCCGCCGCCCTGGATGTCGAAGTCCATGCCGAGGTACTCCAGCGCGATGGCCACGCACTCGATGTGCCAGCCGGGGCGGCCGCGGCCGAGTTCGGTCTCCCAGGCGGGCTCGCCGGGGCGGGCGGAGAGCCAGAGCAGGGCGTCCAGCGGGTTCTTCTTGCCGGGGCGCTCGGGGTCGCCGCCGCGCTCGGCGAAGACCGGGAGCATCTGCTCGCGGGTGAGGCCGGAGACCTCGCCGAAGCGCGGGTCGGACTCGACGGAGAAGTAGACGTCGCCGTCGAGTTCGTAGGCGGCGCCGGAGGCGAGCAGGCGCTGCACCAGCGGGACGATCCACGGGATCGACTCGACGGCGCCGACGTAGTGCGCGGGCGGGAGCATCCGCAGCGCGGTCATGTCCTCGCGGAACAGCGCGGTCTCGCGCTCGGCGAGTTCGGTCCAGTCCTGGCCGGTGGCGACGGCGCGCTCCAGCAGCGGGTCGTCGACGTCGGTGACGTTCTGGACGTAGAGGACGTCGTGGCCGGCGTCCTTCCAGACCCGCTGGACCAGGTCGAAGGTGTTGTAGGTGGCTGCGTGGCCCAGGTGGGTCGCGTCGTAGGGGGTGATGCCGCAGGCGTAGAGCCGGGCGGTCGGACCGGTGGGCACGACCTCTCGGACACTGCTGGTGGCGGTGTCGTAAATGCGCAGGGGAAGCCCCTGACCGGGCAGGGCGGGAACCTCGGAGGCGGGCCAGGCATGCATGGGACCGACTCTAACCTTGCGATCATTTGAAAGACCAACCTACGGACGCGATCGGCCGGAATCGGTTCGTCCTCGGTTTCGGATCGGTATCAGACCGGCGGCCAGGGAATAGAAGGCCACTCCCGTGACGGCGGCGGATGGCTCCCGGCGGCCCGCAGCGCGGCCGTCCGGGCCTTCAGCGCGGCCAGCTCGACCGCCGTCAGGTGCGGGCGCAGCCGCTCGCCGAGCGGGCCCTCCAGGTCGGCGGCGAGCCGCTCCAGGACGTCGAGCGCCTCGGCGGTGAGCGGCTGTCCGGCCCAGCCCCAGAGCAGGGTGCGCAGCTTCGGCTCGGGGTGGAAGGTGACGCCGTGGTCGATGCCGTAGATCCGGCCGTCGGCGGCGGGCAGCCAGTGGCCGCCCTTGCGGTCGGCGTTGTTGAGGACGGCGTCCAGCACGGCGAGGCGGCGCAGCCGGTCGTCGTCGCGGTGCACCAGCCACGCCTGGCGGCCGCCCCCGACCTCGGCCCGGACCACGGGCAGCCAGCCCTCCCGGACGCCGTCCAGGGGCTGCAGGTCGAGCAGTTCGGCGGCGTCCGGGTCGGGTTCGATCCACAGCTGGACCATGCCGGGCCCGGCCGGGCCCTCGCGCAGCACGGTGGGCGGGACGAGGTGCCAGCCGGTGGCGGCGGAGAGCTCGTGCGCGGCGGTCTCCCGGCCGGCCAGGGTGCCGTCGGGGAAGTCCCACAGCGGGCGCTCGCCCGCGACGGGCTTGTAGACGCAGGGGGCGGTGAGGCCGTCCAGCGTGGCGGTGCAGTAGAGGACGGCGTTGGAGGCGTCGGTGACCCGGCCGTGCACGGCCAGGGCGCCCTCGCGCAGCAGGGTGAGCGCGGTGGCGGGGTCGGCGGCCAGCGCGGCGCTGGTGGCCGGGTCGGTGCCGGGGGCGTCCGCCGCCTCGGGGCTCTCCTCGTTCAGCGCCGGTAGCCGTTCGCGCGCGGGCACAGGTGGCCCTCCGGGTCGAGCGGGAGGTTGCAGAACGGGCAGGGCTTGCGGCCGGCCGCGACCAGGTCCAGGGCGCGCTTGGCGAACACCCGGGCCATCGCGCCGCTGAGCCGCACCCGCAGCAGGTCGGGGCCGTTCTCGTCGTCGAAGACCTCGGGCTCGTCGTCCTCCTCGGACTCCTCGACGTACGCCTGCGCCTCGACCACCAGGCACTCGTCCCGGGCGTCCCAGGCCAGGGCCATCGTGCCGACCCGGAACTCCTGCTCCAGCGGCAGGTCGAGCGGGGCGGTGTCGAGCAGTTCGGCGGGGGCGGCGGCCGGGATCGGGGCCTCGCCGCCGCTGCGCCGCAGCGCCTCGTCGAGGACCTCCTCGATCCGCTCGGCGAGCGCGGCGACCTGGGCCTTCTCCAGCAGGACGCTGGTGACCCGGCCGCGCGAGGACGCCTGCAGGTAGAAGGCGCGGGCGCCGGGCTGGCCGACGGTGCCGGCCACGAAGCGCTCGGGCTGGTCGAAGAAGTGGACCTGACGGGACACTCTGCTCGCTCCGGAGGGGGGTTGCGGTCTTCTCGATCTCACCCTACGGCCAAACCGGTCCGGCGCGGCACACGGGGCGGTCGGTTCCCGTGCGTGCTCGGACAGTTGGCCGCGGTGGCGGGGTCAGGCGGTGGTGCCGGTCTCGCCGCCGACCACCGCGTCGTCCCCGGCCGAGTGGCCGTGCGGGCGCGGGGCGAGGGCGGCCAGCGAGCCGGTGTCGCCCAGGCGCAGCAGGTAGGGGCGGTGCGGGGTGTAGCGGATCGCGGTGACCGAGCAGGGCTCGACCGAGATCCGCTGGAAGTGGTCGAGGTGCAGGCCGAGCGCGTCGGCGACGATCGCCTTGATCACGTCGCCGTGGGTGGCGGCCGCCCAGAGCGCGTCCGGCCCGTGGTCGACGGCGACCTTGTCGTTCCACTCGCGCACCGCGTCCACGGTGCGGTGGCTGAGCGCGCGCAGCGACTCGCCGCCGGGGAAGGCGGCGGCCGAGGCGTGGTCCTGGACGGTGCGCCAGAGCGGCTCGCCGGCCAGCTCGGACAGCGGGCGGCCGGTCCACTCGCCGTAGTGGCACTCGCCGAGCCGCTCGTCCAGTTCGGGGGCGGCCAGTTCGGGGCGGGCGGCGGCCAGCGGCTCCAGGGTCTGCCGGCAGCGCTCCAGCGGGCTGCTGACCAGGCGGGCGATCGGCAGCCCGGCGAGCCGCTCGGGCAGCGCGGCGGCCTGCGCCCGCCCGGTGTCGTCCAGGTCGACCCCGGGGGTCCATCCGGCGAGGATCCCGGCGGAGTTGGCGGTGGAACGGCCGTGGCGGACGAGCAGCAGGGTGGGCATACCTGAAAGGGTACGGGGTCGAACCCTCCCCGCGGGCGGCCGCTTCGGGTCACAATGGCGGGCATGATCGTGGATTGCGGCATCTACCGGGACGGCAAGCGCTCCGAGGGCCCGGAGGACTTCTCGGACGCCCTGGCGGAGGTCCGCGCGGCCGGGGACGGGTTCCTGTGGATCGGCCTGGCGGACCCGACCACCGAGGAGTTCGACCACGTCGCCGAGGAGTTCGGGCTGCACCCGCTGGCGGTGGAGGACGCGGTGACGGCGCACCAGCGCCCGAAGGTGGACATCTACCGGGACTCCGTGTTCACCGTCCTGAAGACCGCCGCGTACCACCAGTCGGACGAGACCGTCTCGATCGGCGAACTGATGATCTTCCTGGGCGACTCGTACGTGATGACCGTCCGGCACGGTCCGGAGAGCCCGCTCAAGGACCTCCGGGCGAGGCTGGAGGAGCAGCCCGAACTGCTCGCGCACGGGCCGGCCGCCGTGCTGTACGCGGTCTGCGACCTGGTGGTCGACCAGTACCTCGACGTGGCCACCGAACTGCAGACCGACCTGGACGAGTTGGAGGAGCAGATCTTCTCCCCCGGGCGCTCGCGCGGCGCGGCCGAGCGGATCTACGGCTTCAAGCGGCAGGTGGTGGGCTTCCGCAAGGCGACCTTCCCGCTGATGGAGCCCGCGCTGCGGCTGACCCGGGTCGGCGCCGACGTGCAGGTGCCGTTCGTCGCGGACGGACTGCGCCCGTACTTCCGGGACGTGGCGGACCACCTGGCCAAGGTCAACGAGGTGGTGGAGGGCCTGGACCGGCTGCTGTCCGACATCCTGTCCGCCAACCTGGCGCAGGTCAGCGTGCAGCAGAACGACGACATGCGGAAGATCTCGGCGTGGGCCGCGCTGGCCGCCGTGCCGACGATGATCGCCGGCATCTACGGGATGAACTTCGAGCACATGCCGGAGCTGCGCCAGGCGTGGGGCTACCCGGCGGTGCTGGTCCTGATGGCGGCCGTCTGCTTCGGCCTGCACCGGCTGTTCAAGCGGGCCGGCTGGCTGTAGCGGGCTCCCCTCGCGCGGGCTCCTCGCGCGGGCTCCCGGGCCGTTCCGGACCCCGGGAACGCGGAACGGCCGCCCGGCGGGTGCCGGACGGCCGTTCCGGCCGGTGCGTCAGGACTGCTGGCGGCGCC
>NZ_JBHUWH010000553.1:0-2792 GCF_042670125.1 Kitasatospora sp. NPDC057198
CCGGGAGCGCGCCCTGCGGGCCCTCGCGGGCCGCACCCTGACAGGCGAACTGACGCCCCGGGAGCTCGCGTTCCGCGTCCACCTGCGGTTCGGGTACGAGCTGCCGCCCGCCGAGCTGGACGACGAGTACGACCTGCTCCACTACCGGAGCGACCGGACGGCCGCAGACCTGGACGCGGAGGTCCTGGCCGAGGCCCGCCGGCCGGCCGGTCAGCGCGGCGGCGGGACCAGCCCCGTCTCGTAGGCGATCACCACCAGCCGGACGCGGTCGCGGGCGCCCAGCTTGGAGCGCAGGCTGGCCACGTGCGCCTTCGCGGTGCCGGGGGTGATGTGCAGGCGCTCCGCGAGTTCGCCGTTCGTCAGGCCGCGCCCGACCAGCGCCAGCACCTCGCGCTCCCGGGCCGTGATCCCGGCCAACTCGGTTGCCTCACCGGCAGGTTCGGGACGGGCGGCGAACTCCCCGATCAGCCGGCGGACGATGCTCGGGGTGACCGGCGCGTCACCGGCGGCGGCCACCCGGACGGCCGTCAGGATCTCCTCCAGGGCGCTGTCCTTCACCAGGAAGCCGCTCGCCCCGGCCCGCAACGCGCCGTAGACGTCGGCGTCCTCGTCGAAGGTGGTCAGCACGACGACCCGGACCGCCGGGAGCTCCGCCGTGATCATCCGGGTGGCCTCGATGCCGTCCATGCCGGGCATCCGGAGGTCCATCACCACCACGTCCGGGCGCCGCTCCCGGCAGAGCAGGACCGCCTGCGCCCCGGTGCCGGCCTCCCCGACCACCTCGATGTCCGGGGCGTCGTCCATCACCATCCGCAGCCCGGCGCGCACCAGCGGCTGGTCGTCGGCCAGCACCACCCGGACGGTCACCGGGCCTCCGCGGGAACGGGCGAGCCGGCGGTGAGAGGCAGGTGCGCGGTGACCCGGAAGCCGCCCGCCGGGAGCGGGCCCGCGTCCAGCCGGCCGCCGAGCAGGGCGACCCGTTCGCGCATGCCCCGGATCCCGTAGCCGGACCCGGCCACCGGGGCGGCGGAGCCGGGGCCGTCGTCGCGGACGGTCAGCCGCAGCTCCCCGGGCCGGAAGTCGACGGTCACCTCGCAGCGGTCGGTGCCCGCGTGCCGCACCACGTTGGCCACCGACTCCTGGACGATCCGGAAGGCCGACCGGTCGACGGCCGGCGGCAGCGGCCGCCGCTCCCCGGACACCCGCACCTCCACCCGGACCCCGGCCCGCGCCGTCGTCGCGACCAGCCGCTCGAGGTCCGCCAGTCCGGCGCCGGGTGACGGCTCCGCTTCCGCCCCCGCTCCGGCCTGTGGTTCGCGGAGCAGCCCGAGCAACTGCCGCAGCCCGCGCAGGGTCTCCCGGCTGGTGGCCTCGATCGCGAGCAGCGCCTCGCGGGCCCGCTCCGGCGAGCCGTCGATGACCCGGGCGCCCGCCCCGGCCTGGATCGCGACCACCCCGATGCCGTGCGCCACCATGTCGTGCAACTCCCGTCCGATCCGCAGCCGTTCGGCCGTCACCGCCCGCGACTCGGCCTGCACCAGCAGTTCCCGCCGGTACTCCTCGCGCTGGCGGACGAACCGCCCGGCCAGCCAGGCGAACGGGACGGCCAGCGCGACGAACGCCGTCACCCCGAGGAAACCCGGTGCCAGCACCCGCCCCCAGCCGCCCTGCCGGAAGAGGTCCGTCTGCAGGGCGCCCTCCAGGACGGCCAGCGCTACCGCCCCGGCCACCAGGCCCGCGCGGCGCGCACCGGTGGCCGCGATCCGGCCCACCAGCAGGCCCACCGCCAGTACCAGCGGCCAGACCTGCCCGGTCCGCAGCCCCAGCCACGGGTACCCGGCGGTCCCGACCAGCAGCGCCGCCAGCACCGGACCCGGTCGGTGCCAGGCCCAGCGCAGCGGCACCGCCGTCGCCGCGGCCGCCACCGCCCGGCCCGGGCCCGGCGGGTCCTGCCCGACCAGCGCCACCGTGCCGCCGGACGCCGTGCCGTACAGCAGCAGAGCGACCGCGGCCGTCGCGCACCAGACCAGCGCGGTCCGGGCGCCCCGCGGCACCCGCCGCCACGGCGGGAGGGGGAAGGTCGTGCTCTCCGGCATCCGCCGATCGTAGGCGGAGCGCCGTCCGCCGGGCATCCGACCCGGGGCGTATACCCGAAGGCGGATGCCCGCCCGCGGATCCGTGCCACCGGGCCGATGCCGCGCCGCACCCCGTCCGGGCACCGTTGGCCGGGTGATCGAAGTCAACGGACTGACCAAGCGCTACGGTGACACCCTCGCCGTCAACGACCTGAGCTTCACCGTGCCGCCCGGCGAGGTGACGGGCTTCCTCGGACCGAACGGCGCGGGCAAGAGCACCACGCTGCGGATGATCCTCGGCCTGAACCGGCCCAGCTCCGGCACCGCCACCGTCGACGGGCGCCCGTTCGACCGGCGCAGCGCCGGACTGCACCACGTCGGCGCGCTGCTCGACGCAGGCGACGTGCACCCGGGCCGCAGCGCCGCCGCCCACCTGTCCGCCCTCGCCCGCAGCAACGGGCTGCCCCGCCGCCGGGTGGCGCAGGTGCTGGAGGAGGTCGGCCTGGCCGCGGTCGCGCACCGCCGGGCCGGCGGGTTCTCGCTCGGCATGCGGCAGCGGCTCGGCATCGCGACCGCGCTGCTGGGCGACCCGCCGGTGCTGATGTTCGACGAGCCGGTCAACGGGCTGGACCCGGAGGGCGTCCGGTGGGTGCGCGGCACGTTCCGGCGGCTGGCCGCCGTGGGACGCTGCGTGATTTTCTAATGTCAGATGATTAG
>NZ_JBHUWH010000553.1:2802-4833 GCF_042670125.1 Kitasatospora sp. NPDC057198
CCGCCGAGGGACGCACCGTGCTGGTCTCCAGCCACCTGATGAGCGAGATGGAGCACACCGCGGACCGCCTGGTCGTCATCGGCCGCGGCGAACTGATCGCGGAGGAGAGCGTCACCGCGTTCGCGATGCGCGGCACCCGCGCCCACGTCAGCGTCCGCACCCCCGAACCGGCCGTCCTCGCCTCCGCGCTCATCGCCGAGGGCGCCGGGGTGCGGCCCGACGGCGAGGGCACGCTCGCCGTCACCGGGCTGACCGCCGCCCGGATCGGCGAGATCGCCCTCGACCACCGCATCGTGCTGCACGGGCTGGTGCCCGGCGCCGCGTCCCTGGAGGAAGCGTTCATGGAACTCACCGCCGACCGCGCCGACTACCGGGCCGGTGAGCGCCGGTGACCGCGCCGACCGTCCTCCGTCCGGTCCCCGCCGGGCGGCCGGAACCCGCGGCCGAACCGCGGGTCCGCTTCCGCGACCTGTGCGCCGCCGAGTGGATCAAGCTCTGGTCGCTGCCCTCGACCCGCCGACTGCTCGGCATCGGCCTCCTGGTCCTGCTCGGGTTCGCCCTGCAGGACAGCATCCGCACCTACCAGGACTGGCCGCACTTCCTGCCGCAGGACCGCGCGCACTACGACCCGATGCGGCAGGCGCTCAGCGGCCCCGGGGCGGCCCTGCTGATGATCGGCACGGGCAGCGTCGGAGCGCTGACGATCGTCGGCGAGTACGCCAGCGGCCTGATCCGCACCACCCTGACCGCCGTACCCCGCCGCAGCCCGGTGGTCGCCGCCAAGGCGGCCGTCCTGGCCGCGGTGATGCTCGGCTTCGGCGCGGCCGTCTCGCTGGGCACCTTCGGCGTCAGCCAGGCCGTGCTGTCCGGCCGCGGCATCGGCCTGTCGGTCGGCGACCCCGGCGTCCCCCGGGTGCTGCTGGCGAACGCCCTGCTGGCCCCGGTCGCGGCCCTGACCGGCCTGGGCATCGGGGCACTGCTGCGGCACACCGCGGGCGCCGTCGTCACGGCCTGCGCGGCGCTGGTCATCGTGCCCGGCTTCTGCACGCCGAACGTGCACCAGTGGGTGGACGACGTCTACGGACTGTTCCCCTTCTACGACTGGCGCAACTGCCTCTCCGCGCGCGAGCCGTTCGTCGACCCGCACCTGCCCTCCGTCGCCGGTTCCTGGCTGGCCTTCGCCCTCTGGCCGCTGCTCGCGGTGCTGCTCACCGTGCTGGTGGTGCGCCGCCGCGACGTGTGACCCCACCCCGGCCCGGCCCAGGCAGCCTGGGGCAGCCCAGCCGGGATCAGCCCAGCCGGGGCCAGGCCAGCAGGTGGTCGAGGGTGGCCGGGGAGCCGGCCGTCAGCAGGGCGCCGGCCGGGTGGCGGCGGTGCAGGGCGAGCAGCAACTCGCTGGCGGTGCCGGTGAGTTCCAGCAGTTCGGGGTCGGCCCCGGTGGCGCGGTCGGGGGCGAGTCCGACCGTCCGGTCGAAGCCCTCGGCGGCGCGCAGCCGGACGGCCGCCGGGTCGTGCGGCCAGGGGGCAGCGCCCCAGTACAGGGCGGCGAACTCGTCGAGGCCGTCGAGGGCGATAGCCGCCGGGACGGGCCGGGGCGCGCCCACGGCGAGCTCCGCGTCGTGGGCGTGCACGGCGGCCTCCTGCACCTGGTGGCGGGCGATCGCCCCGCTGTCGCGCGCCACCCCGTCCGAACTCCACCACGTCTAGCAGGCGCGCTCCGGCCCGGCCTCCCGGAGCGCCGCCAGCAGCGCGCCCGTCGCCTCCTCGGCCCGGGCCAGTGCTTCGCCGAGGGACAGCCCCTCGGCCAACTCCGGTGGCGCGGGCGTGAATCCGGCCCCGGCGCTGACGGCGGCGGCCCAGAACAGGTGCACCCCGGCCAGGTGGTCGAGCAAGTCCGCCAGCGTCCAATCGGGGCAGCTGGGCACCCGCACCTGCGGGTCGGGCGCCTCGGCCACGGCCTTGCGCAGCACGGCGGAGCGCTCGTCGATCAAGTCCAGCAGGTCGGGAAAGGCGAGGGCGTCGGTCATCCTG
>NZ_JBHUWH010000554.1:0-4815 GCF_042670125.1 Kitasatospora sp. NPDC057198
ACCCGGAGGTGGTGCCCGCCGTCGCCGTTCAGCCGGAGGCTCAGCCGACCAGCAGCTGCTGCCCCGGCGCGCCCGTGCAGGGCCGCTGCACCAGCGCCGCCCCGTCGGCCGTCGAGGAACCGGCCACGTCCAGGCACTCGCCGCTGTGCCGGGCCAGCAGCGCCACGTACCCGGAGCCGGTGTCGCGCACCGACCACTGCTGGTTCGCCCCGCCGTTGCACGGGTACTGCACCAGCGGCGCGCCGTCCGCGGTGGCGGCGCCCGACACGTCCAGGCACTGGCCGGTGGACTGGACCACCACGTTGACCTGGCCGGGGCTGCCAGCCGGCCGCAGCGCCCACTGCTGGTCGGTGGCGCCGGCGCAGGTGTGCTGGACCACGGCGGTGCCCGCGGCGGTGGAGCCGCCCGCGACCTCCGCGCAGCGCCCGCTGAGCCGGACCTTCAGTCCCTTGTACGCGTCGGCCGCGGCGGAGCCGATCGCCCAGGACTGGTTGGCGCCGCCGGTGGGCGTCCAGGCGCCGACCGGCGCGCCGTCCGTGGTGGACTCGCCGGTGACGTCCAGCAGCAGGCCGCTCGCCCGGTTGACCAGGGTGTCGTGCCCGTCGCCGGTGGTGGACAGCAGCCACTGCTGCTGGGTGGAGCTGCCCGCCGCGGCGAAGGACAGCACCCCGCCGCCGACGCTCAGCGCCTTGCCGCTCTTGACGTTGGTGATCCGGTAGGCGGCGGTGGAGTCGTACGTCCCGGCGAGCCGGGTGAAGTTCCACTGCTGGGCGGTGTCGGTGGCGTTGGCGGCGCGCTGCACCACCGCGCTGCCGGAGGCGGCCAGTGCCAGGCCGCTGCGGTCGTTGACCAGCCGGCGGGTCTGGCCGGTGGGGACGGTGGCGGCCGCGGTGGCCGTACCGGTGGCGCCGGGCAGCACGAAGGTGGTCACCGAGCCGGGGCCGACGGTGGCGGTCAGGGTCTTGGCGGCGGTCGCGGCCAGGTCGGGCCCGCGGACCAGGTTCCGGCCCGCGTCGGTGGTCCACTGCTGCACCGGCACCGAGGTGTCGACGCCCTGGAAGCCCGCCAGGTCGAGGGTGAGGGTCTGCGCGGCGCCGGTGGAGTTGGTGTACACCGCGACGGCGCCGGTGCCGTTCGGCCGCAGCGCGGCCAGCGTGTCGGCGGAGTCGGTGGCGATCACCCGGGCGCCGGGCCGGACGAAGCGGCTGTAGTTGGCCATCGCCCAGTACTTCTTGTTGAGCCGCAGCGGCTCGTCCGCCGGGTCGGCGGAGTCCAGGTCGACCTGGACCAGGCCCCAGTTGGAGTCCTCGTGGCCGGGCGTCATGTTGGTGTAGTCCTCGACGGCCTGCCACATCACCCAGGCGCCGGGCTCCAACTCCCGGACGTCGTCGGTGATCCGGTGCGCGAAGTCGAGCGCGGGCGCCATGTCGGTGAAGCTCTGCGGCACCGAGCCGCCGAGGTCCACCTCGGACATCCAGGCGGGCAGCCCGGCGCCCTTGGCGAGGTCGCGGACGGTGCCGCGGCCGCCGGTGGAGTAGGTGTGGGTGTTGAGCCTGCCGACCGCGGCGCGGGCGGCGGCCGGGTAGGCGCTCCAGTCGGCCCGGAACAGCTCCGGGCTGGTCTCGTCCATCGCGGCGACGGGCGTGGCCAGGTGGGCGGCGTCCAGCGCGGCCCGCACGCCGGTGACCAGGCGGGCCTGCGAGGCGGCGTCCCAGTGCGAGCCCTCCTGCGGACCGCCCGCGTGCCAGTACGAGGTGCCGGGCTCGTTCATCGGTGACAGCGAGGAGAAGGTGACGCCGGTGGCGGCCTGGACGCGCTGCAGCGCCCCGGCGAGGTAGGCGGCGAACCGGTCGTACTGGTCGGCGCGCAGGTTGTCCCGCGAGCCGTCGACGGCGCCGGAGACCAGGCCGCTGTCGGTCATGAAGTACGGCGCCGAGTTGGAGAACGCCTCGAAGGTGTCCGCGCCGCGGCTCTTCGCGGCGGTCAGCCACCAGCGCTGGGCGGCGTCCGCCTGCGGGTTCCAGTGCGCCGGGTTGCCCGGGTCCCACCAGTTCGGCTGCTCGGTCCACCCGGTGGTGTCGCCGCCGGGTGGCCCGTACGCGGCGGGCCGGTTCCAGTAGCCGGGCACGGCCGCGCCGGGGCGCAGGTAGGGCGCGGTCTCGGGGCTGTCGCCGCCGCCGATGTTGTAGCGGGCGACGGTGAAGCCCAGCCCCTCAGCCCCGTACAGGGCGTCGGCGAGCTCGTTGCGCTTGGCGTCCGGCCAGTTGCCGGTGGCATTGGCGAACCAGGCCAGCGCGGTGCCCCAGCCCTGGAACGGCTGCTGCTGGTAGCTGGGGTCGAGCCGGACGGTGACGTGCGCGGCGGCCTCCTCGGCCGCGGCGGGCGGGGCGGCCAGGGTGCCGGCGGCGAGCGCGGCCAGGGCAGTCAGCGCGG
Organism: Kitasatospora sp. NPDC057198; assembly: GCF_042670125.1. NCBI lineage: Bacteria > Bacillati > Actinomycetota > Actinomycetes > Kitasatosporales > Streptomycetaceae > Kitasatospora > Kitasatospora sp. NPDC057198. The sequence goes on from NZ_JBHUWH010000554.1 coordinate 2,434, forward strand.
CAGCGCGGGCGCTGCGGGTGGTGCGGCGCTGTGGGGACACGGAGTTCCTCCGGGACGGGGGCGGGGCGGGGGCGGGCATGCGGAACGGCACGTCCCTCGCCGGGCGAGGGCCAGGAACGTGCCGTCTGGTGGGGGTGGTGCGCGGGGGCGGGTACGGGGTCAGAGCCAGGACGGGCCGCGCCGCCACAGCTGGTTGGAGCCGGAGTTGCAGGTCCACTGCTCCAGCGCGGTGCCGTCCGCGGTGGACTGGTTGGTCACGTCCAGGCACTTGCCCGAACGCCGGTCGACCAGGCGGACGTTGCCGCTGCTGTCGGCCTGCTGCACCTGCCACTGCTGGGAGTTGGCGGTGGAGCAGGTGTTCTGCACCACGGCCGCGCCGTTGGCGGTGGAACTGCCCGCGACGTCCAGGCACTTGCCGCTGTGCCGGGCCATGATCTGCACGTAGCCGCCGCTGAGCGGCTTGAACCAGAAGGTCTGGTTGGCGCCCCAGCCGCAGGACCACTGGACGGTCCGCGCGCCCGCGGCGAACGCGTAGTCGGCGACGTCCACGCACTTGCCGCTCTGCTGCCCGGTCAGGTTCTCCCAGGCGGCGTTCATCGGGGCGACGGTGCCGGCCGCGGTGTCCACGGTGATCTGCGGGGAGGCGCCCATCGTCATGGTGGTGGCGGTGGGGAAGGTCAGCGGCAGCCACACGTACTGCGAGTCGTTGACGGTGCCGCCCGTCCAGTTGCCCCAGCGGTCGCCCATGTACAGGTAGCCGGTGCCGGAGGTGCCCTGGACGGGCAGCACGTACGCGGTCTGGCTGCCGTAGGCCAGGCCGTCGCCGATGTTGCTCAGGCCGCTCCAGCTGCCGGTGATGCTGGTGGCGGTGCCGTACATCTGCTGGTTCGGGGTCCAGCCGGTGGCGCCGGAGGTCAGCAGGAAGTACACGCCGTTCCGCTTGAACAGCGCGGGCGCCTCCCGGGAGGAGCCGTTCCACAGGCTCTGCACCTGGGCGTCGATGCCGGTGTAGTCGGCGGTCAGCCGGTACACGTGCAGGTCCCGGTTCTCGTTGGCGGCGGAGACCATGTACGCGGTGCCGTCGTCGTCCACGAAGGTGGTGATGTCCCGGGACATCTCGCCCAGCGGCCGGAAGCTGCCGCGCCAGCTGTAGTCGCCGTCCACCGTGGAGGAGACCGCGACGGCGGCCCGCGCCTCGCCGTAGTCGGTGGCGCTCTCCTTGTGCATCCACATCACGAACTGGCCGGTGGCCTGGTTGTAGATCACCTTGGGCCGCTCGATGTTGGCCGAGGCCAGCTCCGGGTCGGTGGCCTGGGTCAGCACGTGGTTGCGGAACTCCCAGCTCTTCAGGTCGGTGGAGCGGTACACCGACACGTACCGGAAGCTGTTGTCGGCGTTGCGGTCCTCGCCGAACCAGTAGTAGTACGCACCGACCTTGATCACGCCGCCGCCGTGCGCCTGCACGGCCGCCCCGGTGGTGTCGGTGAACCGGGTGCCGTTGACCACGGGCACGGGGGCGGCCTGGGCGGGAGCGGTGCCGGCGGCCAGCGGCGCGCCCAGCGCCAGCAGGGCGCACAGCAGCGCGGATCTCGTACGCGACATGGGGGTACCTCACGGCTTCGGGTGGGGGCGGGGTGGGGGAGTGGAGCATGTTGGCGCAAACAAGCGACTGGGGGAGAGTCTCGGAGTGGTGTTCGTTTGTGTCAAGGGTTCCGGCGGGACGAATGGGGGCAATGATCGGCTTTTGGCAAATCACCGCAGCTCAAGTGGGGTGTGGCGGATAACGGTCGGGCGGCTGGTGGGCGCCCTTCCGTCACGAGTGGGCGTTTGGTTGTGTTGAATCCACAGTCCGAATGGGGGCAGTGGGCGAAAACCGGCCCAGGACCGCACTATCCTGTTGATCCGTGAACCACTTCCGAGCGGTGTAAGGAGACCCCGTGGCGGACCAAGCGCTGCTCGCCCCCCAGCGCCGGGCGCTGATCCTCGACCTGGTGCGCCGGACGGGCGCCGTCCGGGTCGCCGACCTGGTGGAGCAGTTCGGCGTCTCCGACATGACGATCCGCCGGGACTTGGACGAACTGGCCAGGTCCGGCGAGGTGGAGAAGATCTACGGGGGCGCGGTGATCAGCGGCGCACGGGCCGAGGAGCCGGGCTTCGAGGCCAAGGCGCAGCGCGAGTCCGCCGCCAAGGCCGCCCTGGCCGACGCCGCGGCGTCCCTGGTCGAACCCGGCAGCGTGGTGGCGGTCTCCGCCGGCACCACCGCCCACGCGGTGGCCAGCCGCCTGCTGGACATCCGCGGCCTGACCGTCGTCACCAACTCGCTGCCGGTGGCCGACCTGCTGCGCGAACACGCCGCCAAGCACCCCGGCAGCGGGCCGACCC
>NZ_JBHUWH010000555.1:0-4801 GCF_042670125.1 Kitasatospora sp. NPDC057198
CCCCCGGAGAACGGGGGGTGCGGGCCTCGCGCCGCCGTCTCACGCCTGCGCCCCCAGCAGCCGCTGCACCGCGGGCTCCAGGCCGGACAGGATGGTGTCGAAGCGCCGCGTGGAGGTCGTCGAGTCGACCTGGAGGCGGCTGATCCGCAGCGGGTGCGCGGGCAGCCGCGGCCCCAGCCGGTGGTCGGACAGGAAGCCCAGCCGGTAGCCGAGCCGGCGCAGCACCGCGTCCGCCCGCTCGTCGAAACCGCCGTCCGGGTAGGCGAACGCCGTCGGCGCCTCGCCCAGCCAGCCGGTCAGCACCCGGTGCGCGCCGGCGATCTCCGCGTGCACCGTCGCCTCGTCGCAGCGCCGCAGCGAGGGGTGCCCCAGGGTGTGGTTGCCGACCGCGACGTCCGCCTCCCGTAGGGTGCGCAGGTCCTCCGGGCGCAGCTGCTCCCGGCCCGGCGGGCGGCGGGCCGCGGAGACCCGCAGCTCGGCCAGGCTGCGCCGGCGGTCCGGGTCCGGCATCGCCTTCAGCAGCGCCAGCACCCGGTCCGCGGAACCGCCGCCGGGCAGCATCCGGGCCCGACCGCCGTGCCGGGCCAGGAACGCCGCCTCGTGCCACCAGAACGGCTTCTCGGTGCCGACCAGCTCCGCGATCACGAACGCCGCCGCCGGGATCCGCCGGGCCACCAGCTCCGGCAGGGCGTGCCGCAGCACCGTCCGGTCCGGGTCGTCGAAGGTCACCAGCACCGAGCGCGGCGGCAGCGGCCGCCCCTCGGCCAGCGCCCGCTCCACGTCCTGCACCGACACCGGGGTGGCCAGCTGCCGCAGCCGGTCCAGCTGGGCGCCGAACGAGGCCGGATCGGTGATCCCGTGGTAGGCCAGTACGGCGAGGCGCTGCGCCGCGCGGGCCCGGAACAGCGGCTGGGCGGGGCTGAAGCGCAGCCAGCTGCCCCGGTCCCGCTCCCGGGGCCGTTCCCGGGGCCGGCGCGGAGCGGTGACGGCGGACGGGACGGCGGGCTGGGGCGGGGCGCAGACGGCAGCGGCGGTGGCAGCGGTGGCGGTGGCGTACGACACGGTTCCCCCCTAGGTCGCCGGCAAGCGGCGTGGCGGTACCGTCGGCAGGCGGAGCCCGGCCTCCGACCCCGGGCGCAGCGGCTCCGCACCCGAGTGATCTAGCCCGCGGCGGGTACTCCCTACCCCGCACGTCGGACGGCTCCTGGATCGCTCAATGTAGTGGAGACCCGCGAGGTCCCGGGATGGTTGTACGCCGGACGGCGAGATTTCGCGGGCGCTCCGGAGGCGGTCGGCGGCCCCCGCGCAAGGGTCCGAGGTCCGTGGCCGCCCCACCCGCTCCGGGTTACCGTGGAAGGCATGGCAGACACCCGAAGTGACCACGTCGCTACCCGCTGGTCCGCGCTGTTCGGCGGCTGCGCGCTGCGCCGCCACCAGCCGCTGCTGGCCCTGGTCGGCCTGGTCTGCGTGGCGGCGGGCATCGCGGTGGCGGTGCTGGTCCCGGAGAGCGACGGCCCGGCCTGGGTGATGGCGGTGGCCGGCTGCCTGGCCGCCGGCGTGCTGATGCTGGTCCGGATCGGCATCGCCCTGCTCCGCCCGGGCGGCGGCGCCACCCCCTGAACCGGCTCCCCCGTCCGGCCCCCGCCCGGTCGTCCCCCTGTGCGGCCGTCGTCCGGCCGTCGTCCGGCCGTCGGAACCCCGCCCCTCCGCTGTGCTCCCGCCCCCGCCCGCCGTCCGTCGACCGGAAAACGTCCGCCAATGGGACAGGACCGGTCGGACCGGCTTATTTTCGGCCTACCTACGCACTTCTTTCACGTTTCAGGGGCAGTAGCCCCACAGTTCCCCCTACTGTGATTCGCATCGCCCGCACCGATCGCGGGCCGGGGGAGTCACAGGTCCGGTGCGGGGGCACCGCGAGGGGGATCCATGGCGAGCACCGCCGCCCAGGCCGGAGGCATCCGGTCGAAGGTCAAACAGCAGTTGGCCCGCGCGGCCGGCCGGGTACCGGGCGAGGGCGCCACCGTGCTCATCTACCACCGGGTCGGTGGCGGCACCGCCGACGAGCTCGACCTCGCCACGGCCGACTTCACCGCCCAGGTGGACCTGCTCGCCGAGCTGCCGCCCGGCCGGGTGGTCCCGCTGGACACCGCCGCCGACCGGCTCGAAGCGGGCCTGCGCACCCCCAGCACCGTCCTCACCTTCGACGACGGCTTCGCCGACACCCACGAGACGGCCTGGCCGCTGCTCAGGGAACGCGGCCTGCCGTTCACGATCTACCTGGCCAGCGGCATGGTCGGCGGCCCGATGCGCTGGGAGGGCTCCACCGCCAAGGGCGCGCCCGCCACCGGCCTCAGCTGGGAGCAGCTGCGCGAGATGACCGCCTCCGGGCTGTGCACCGTCGCCAACCACACCCGCAGCCACGCCCGCCCCGAACTGCTCACCACCGCCGAGCTGGACGCCTGCGGCGACGACGTCGAGGAGCACCTCGGCACCCGCCCCCGGCACTTCGCCTACACCTGGGGCCGCCCCGTCCCGCACATGGACGCCGCGCTGCGGGCCCGCTTCCGCACCTCCGCCACCGGCCAGGTCGGCCGGAACCTGCCCGGCTACGACCCGGTCCGCTTCCACCGCGTCCCGGTCCGGCGCACCGACCCGATCGACTTCTTCCGGGCCAAGCTGTACGGCCGGCTCGTCCCCGAACGCGCCTACGCCCGGATCGTCGCCACCGCCAAGGCGGTGGGCGCCGGTGCCTGAACAGCCCCCGGTGTCCGAGCAGCCCCCGACGCCCGAGCAGCCCCCGACGCCCGAGCAGCTCCCGGTGCCCGAGCGGCTCCCGGTGCCCGAGCGGCTCCCCCTCCGCCTGCGCGGCGAGGGCGGCCGGCCGCTGAAGGTCGCCCACCTCACCACTGTCGACATGTCGCTGCACCTGCTGCTCGCCACCGAACTCACCGTCGACGTCGAGCACGGCCTGCGCGCCTACGGCATCAGCGCGCCCGGCCCCTACCTGGAGCGGATCGAGCAACTAGGCGTCCGGCACCGGCCGCTGCCCTCGCTCACCCGCGCCTGGCAGCCGCGCGCCGACCTCGCCGCCGCCCGCGAACTGCTCGCCGCGCTGCGCGAGATCCGCCCGGACGTGCTGCACACCCACAACCCGAAGACCGGCGTGCTCGGCCGCGTCCTGGGCCGGCTCGCCCGCGTCCCGGTGGTCGTCAACACCTGCCACGGCCTGTGGGCACAGGCCCACGACCCGTTCGCCAAACGGCTCGCCGTGCTCGGCGCCGAGGCGCTGGCCGCCCGGTTCTCGCACGCCGAGCTCTACCAGAACGCCGAGGACCGCGCCACGCTCGCCCGGTGGGGCGTCCCGGCGAAACGTTCCCGCTTGGTCGGCAACGGCATCAACCTCGACCGCTTCCCCGCCCCCGGCCCGGCCCGGGACGCCCTGCGCGCCCGGCTGCGCACCGAACTCGGCCTCGCCGACGACGAGCTGCTGGTCGGCGGGGTCGGCCGCCGGGTCGCCGAGAAGGGCATCCGCGAGTACGCCGAGGCCGCCCGCGCCCTGGCCGGCAAGGCCCGCTTCGTGTGGATCGGCCCCGACGACCCCGACAAACCCGACGCCCTGCGCGCCGCCGAGGCCGGCGTCGAGTTCCTCGGCGCCCGCGACGACATGCCCGCCGTGTACGCCGCCCTCGACGTCTTCGTCCTCCCCTCCTACCGGGAGGGCTTCTCCCGCTCCGGCATGGAGGCCGCCGCCAGCGGCCTGCCGATGCTGCTCAGCGACATCCGCGGCTGCCGCGAGATCGGCACCCACGACCAGCACCTGCTGCTCGCCCCGGCGGCCGACGCCGCCGCCCTCACCACCGCGCTCGGCCGGCTCCTCACCGAGCCCGGCCTGCGGATACGCCTGGGCGCGGCGGCCCGCCGCCGCGCCCTCGACCAGTTCGACCAGCGCGCGGTGGCCCGGGTCTCGCTGGAGACCTACGCCGCCGTCGCCCGCCGCCGCGGGCTGCGCTGGACCACCGACTGACCGCGCCCGGGAACCCGGGCCGACCATCACCACCCGCGCGCCGAGCAGCCTGAAGCGCGCCCACAACACCACAACGCACCAACCCAGTTGGGGGAGAAATGAAGCGAGGGGGGGACCTCGCGGTCACCGCGCTGGCCGGGATCATCGCCGTCCCGCTCGGCCTGCTGATCGCCCTCCTGATCCGTGCCACCATGGGCGGACCGGTGATCTTCCGACAGACCCGCTCCGGCCGGCACGGCCAGGAGTTCCGCATCCTCAAGTTCCGCACCATGCGCGACAAGCACTACGAGGACGAGCCCGACGCCCCGCGCATCACCCGCCTCGGCGCGCTGCTGCGCAAGACCAGCCTGGACGAACTCCCGCAACTGTGGAACGTCGTCCGCGGCGACATGGGCGTCATCGGCCCGCGCCCCACCCTGCCCGAGCAGGTCGTTCACTACTCCGACCGCCAGCGCGGCCGACTCGCCCTGCGCCCCGGCCTCACCGGCTGGGCCCAGGTCCGCGGCCGCAACTCCATCACCTGGCCCGAACGCATCGAACTCGACCTCTGGTACGTCGAGAACCGCAGCCTCGCCCTCGACCTGCGGATCCTCGCCCTCACCGCGAAGATGCTGCTGCGCCCCACCGGCATCACCGCCGCCGGCGGCGTCAACCCCGGCTTCCCGGTCCCGACCCACGCCGAGGCACCCGCCCCGGCCGCCACCCGGATCGTGCTGCCCCGACAGGCCACCGCGGCCGCGCCCCGGCTGGCCCGGGAGGAACTGCGCGGCTGAGACC
>NZ_JBHUWH010000556.1:0-869 GCF_042670125.1 Kitasatospora sp. NPDC057198
ACCTGCCGGTCCGGATGCCCGAAACACCCCGCCACCGCCCGCAACGCCACCTCCGCCCGACCACCGGCAGCCACCCGGTCCAGCCAACCCAACAGCGCCCGAAGCAACTTCTTCTCCGGACGCGCCGACACCACCCCCCACGCCTCCGCCAACTCCCCCTCCACCAACAACCCGACCGCGTCCAACACCACCAGCGACTCCAACGCGTACCCGGCCACCACCGAGTCACCGCCCAGCACCGCCAGCAACGCCCGCCGGTTGTCCGCCAGTTCGGCAGCACTCGGCTCCAATGCGGTCAACAGGCCCAGGTAGGTGCGCAGTTCGCCGGGGGCGCCGCCGCGCGTCAGGCGGGCGAAGCCGCGGGCGAGGAAGGGTGCCCGGTCGATGGTGCCGTCGGCGACGAGGGCGGCGAGGGCGGGGATCCAGCGTTCGGCTTCGTCGCGGTGGGCGAAGTGGTCGAACCAGCGGGCGGTGGGGCCTTCGAAGACCAGCGGGGCCAGGACGGGGGTGAAGCTGTCGGCGCGCAGCCGGGTGCAGAGGTCGGCACCGGGCGGCAGGACGGTGACGGCGCTGCGGAACAGGGCGGAGCTGCGGTCGCGCATCCAGTCGACGACCAGGTTGGGTTCGGGCGGCGGCGGGGTGTCGCTGCGGCGCAGCAGGCGTTCGGCGATGCCGAAGAGCAGGCCGGAGCCCCAGTCGTCGGTCCGTCCGGCCCGCCGGTTGGCCAGTCGGAGGCCCACTTCCCGCTGCCAGGAGGCGGGTTGGCCGTCCAGCAGGCCGATCAGCGGTGGGCGGTCCCAGGTGCCGTGGGTGTCGAGTTCGCCCCGGGCGATCCAGTCCGCGGCTTCGGCGGGGGCGCTGTGGCAGAC
>NZ_JBHUWH010000556.1:879-4755 GCF_042670125.1 Kitasatospora sp. NPDC057198
CTCCCAGCCGGGCAACAGGCCGTTCCGGTTGATGAGTTCGCGGCGCAGCGCGTTCAGGCCGGGCAGTTCGGCCTTCCGCCGTGCCGCGTCCATTCCCGCCACCAGTTCGACCGCCCGTACCGGGTCGGCGTTCCGGATCGCCGTGACCAGGTCCATGTTCTCGCTCCGTTCCTCTTCACCCGTGCTTCCGCCCCCGTCCCCGGCCCCGCCCGGTCAGTCGCCGAGCAGCGCGGCCAGGTTGCGGGTCTCGGCCAGTAGTTTGGTGCTTCCCTTGCGGGCGGCGGTGCGGGTCACCGCGTCGATCGGGCCGCGGGCGCCGCTGCGGCGGGCGGCGTCGACCGCGACGGCGAGCAGGTCGGCGGCGCCGCGCGGGGGTTGGCCGTCGAGCAGGCCGGGGACGAGGATCGCCAGGATGCTCCAGGCGAGCCCCGGTGCGGGGTCGGCGAGTTCGGCGAGGGTGGCGGCGAGGCGGTTGGGCTTGACGGCGCCGAGGGCGAGCAGTTCGAGCGTCTCGCGGGCCAGCGCGGCCGGGTCGAGCTGCTGTTGGGCAGCGAGGGAGAGCACGGCGTCGACCGTCGCGGAGCGGTCCTCGGCGTGGCCGGCGCCGAGGCCGTAGGCGAGCGCCTGGTGGACGGCGAACCCGCAGGGGCCGGCCGCCTCGGCGAGCAGCGGCAGCAGCTGGGGGTTCCCGCGGGCGGGGGTGGTGGCGGCGGACTCGGCGAGCTGGCCGGTGATGCGCAGGGCCAGCTCTTCGCGGTGGTACGGGAGTTGGGCGGTCCAGCGGGCGCTGGGGGCGGAGTGCTCCACGGCGTAGCCGTGGAAGAAGGGCTCGGACGGGCCGAGCAGTTCCCGGACCGCCCTGGGCACCCCGTCCGCCGGTTCGACTCCGGGCACGCGCAGGGCGGGTATCGCGAGGTGCGCCACGTCCTGCTCCGGCAGCTCGGGTTGCTCCGCGTACCGGCGGAATTCCGAGCACCAGACGCCCACCTTCCAGGTGCCGGGCGGCACCGGGGTCGAGCTGCGCCGGGGCAGTCCGCCGCCGCGCAGCCAGGCAGCCAGCTGCCGCCCGGCGGGCGAGGTCAGCGCCTGCGCGCCCTCGCTGCCGTCGCCGGCCGTCCGCAGCAGCGCCTGCGCGAAGTCCACCGGGCCGGGCTGAACGCCGAGTTCCTCGTAGCGGGCCAGCCGGGACACCAACTCCCGTGCGTCCAGGGCGCCGTGGCACCAGGTCGGGGTGGCGAGCAGGAACGGCACCGGGTCGGCGGCGAGTCGCCAGGCGGTCTCGTGCAGGCGGGCGGCGAGGAACTCGCCGACGGGGCCGCGGAATTCCCAGTGGCCGAAGATCCGGCCCTGCCGGGACTGCAGGGCGTCCAGGACGCGCGGCACGGGGGTGGCGCCGGTGGCGACGCCGGCGAGCCGGCCGAGCACCTGCCATTCGCTGCCGGGCCGCAGGACGGGGGCGAGGGCGGCGGCGAGGGCCGCCCGGTCCGCCCAAACCTGGCGGACCAGGCCGTCCAGGACGCGCTCGAAGGCCACGCTCTCGTCGGCGGCGGCCATCGCGGCGGCCAGTTCCTCGGCGACCTCGGCCGGGGTGGTGAGCGGCGCGGGCATCGGCACCGGCCGGGGCGGCTCCGGCAGCCGGTCCGCCTCCACCGCCCCGATCGCGTCCTCCAACACCACCTCCACACCCAGCACTTCGGCCGCCGGCGCGGCGTGCGCCGGGTCCAGCAGCAGCGCCGCCGCCCGCAGCTCCGTCAACAACTCCCCCTCCAGCCCACGGACATGGCGCTTCACCACCTTCAACGCCTGCCCCTGCACCTGCCGGTCCGGATGCCCGAAACACCCCGCCACCGCCCGCAACGCCACCTCCGCCCGACCACCGGCAGCCACCCGGTCCAGCCAACCCAACAGTGCCCGCAGCAACTTCTTCTCCGGACGCGCCGACACCACCCCCGACGCCTCCGCCAACTCCCCCACCGCCAACAGCCCGACCGCGTCCAACGCCACCAGCGACTCCAGCGCGTACCCGGCCACCACCGAGTCACCGTCCAGCACCGCCAGCAACGCCCGCCGGTTGTCCGCCAGTTCGGCAGCGCTCGGCTCCAATGCACGCAGCAGCCCCAGGTAGGTGCGCACCTCGCCCTGGCCGCCGCCGCGCACCAGCCGGGCGAAGCCGCGTCCGATCAGTGCCGGGCGGTCGATGACGCCCTCGGCGGCGAGCCGGGCCAGCACGGCGGGCCAGCGCTGTTCGGGGCTCCTGGCGGCCCAGGGGCCGGAGAGCGGCTCGACGGTTTCGGCGTCGAAGACCAGCGGGGCCAGGACGGGCGTGAAGCCGTCGGCGCGCAGCCGGGTGTACAGGTCGGGGCCGGGCGGCAGGTGGTTGCGCCAGCGGCGGGGTTCGGGGTTGCCGCGGTCGCGCATCCACTCCAGGACGAGGCCGGGTTCGGCGGGCGGCGGGGTGTCGCTGCGGCGCAGCAGGTAGTCGGCGATCTCGTAGGGGGCGGAGGCGTCCCAGCCGAGCGGGTTGACGGGGCGGGCGGAGAGGGCGCGGGCCAGCCGCAGCGCCACTTCCCGCTGCCAGGAGGCGGGTTGGTCGTCCAGCAGGGCGGTCAGCGGTGGCTGGTCCCAGGCCCGGACGTCGAAGTCGCGGCCGGCGATCCAGTCGGCGGCGCCGGAGGGGGCGGTGTGGCAGACCGCCCCGACGACCAGCAGGGCGGCGAGCGCGCCGCCCCGGGAGAAGTCGCTCCCCCGCAGTTCGCGGCGCAGTTGCTTGAGCCGGGGCAGTTCGGCCCGGCGCTCGGTGTCCGTCATCCGGGCGACCAGGGCGGCGGCCAGCGGGGTGCGGGCCTCCCGGACGGCGGTCACGAGGTCCTCGGCGGTCACTTCGACTCCCCCTGCCCGGTCATCCGCACCGCGAGCACGTGGCTGCACGGTCCGCGGTCGCCCCGGTGGCGGGCCCACCAGCGGCAGGTGCAGCCCAGGGCGGTGCCGTCGGCGCCGACCCGGACGTGGTGGGCGTGGTCGCCGACGGTGACCGCCCGGAAGTCGCCGGTGACCGGGCCGACGGCGTCGGCGGCGAGCAGCGCGCGGGCGGACCGCAGCCGGGGGTTGTGGTCCGCCACCCGGCCGCTGTCGTACGGCAGTTGGCGGTGGAAGTGGGCGGCTTCGGCGAGGTCGTAGCCGATCTGGCCGCCGGTGGCGAGGTGGGCGAGGGCGGCCCGGACGCGGGCGGGGCTCAGGCCGGAGTCCTCGGCGAGGTCGGCGGGTTCGATCCGCGGGTCCCAGGCGAGCAGGGCGGCGAGCGCGTCGACGTCCTCGGCCGGGTCGACGGAGCCGGCGGAGTCGGCGAGCAGGTCGAGGAGTCCGCCCTCGCCGGAGAAGCCGCGGGAGCTGTCGGGCGACAGGGTGAGCGTCAACCGGCCGCCGGGGAAGGTGAGTTCCCAGGCGGAGGCGGTGGGCCCGGCGGGGGTGCCGGGCGGGGCGTAGACGTGCAGGGCGGTGGCGTGGCGCAGCAGCGGGCGCAGCGCGGAGAGGCGTTCGGGGCCGGGCAGGCAGATCGCGCCGGGGCCGGGCCGGGAGGTGGGGCGCAGCCCGGAGCCGGCCGGGAGGACCCAGCGGACGGTGCTGCGGCCGGTGGTGGGCAGGGTGCGCAGGAAGCGGACGGCTTCGGCGGCGGGGAGTGCGGCGCGCCGGTCGAAGCGGGCGGTGAGCACCTGGGTCTCGGCGAAGCCCTTGAGCCAGCGCTGCGGCAGCGGGACCTTGCGTTCGACCAGTTCCTCGGTGCCGACGCCGACGGCCAGTTCGTCGGCGCCGACGGCGAGCCGCAGCCGTTCGCCGGGGGTGCGCAGCCGCAGGGCCTCGCGCAGCGGGGCGTTGACG
>NZ_JBHUWH010000557.1:0-4734 GCF_042670125.1 Kitasatospora sp. NPDC057198
TCCGGACCTGCGCTACTGCTGCGCTCAGGCGGCGACGACGTTGACGTCGAGGTTGGCCTGGACGTCGGCGTGCAGCTTGACCGAGACCTTGTGGCTGCCCACGGTCTTGATCGGCGAGGCGATCGCGACGGCGCGCTTGTCCACGGCCGGGCCGCTGGCGGCCTTGATGGCCTCCACGACGTCGGCCTGGGTCACCGAGCCGAACAGGCGGCCGGCCTCGCCGGAGCGGACGGCCAGCTTGACCTGCAGGCCCTCGAGCTTGGCCTTGACCTCGTTGGCGGCCTCGAGGGTCTGGATGGCGTGGATCTTCCGGGCGCGACGGATGGCGTCGACGTCCTTCTGACCGCCCTTGGTCCAGCGGATGGCGAAGCCGCGCGGGACCAGGAAGTTGCGGGCGTAGCCGTCCTTGACCTCGACGACCTCGCCGGCGCTGCCGAGGCCGGGAACCTCGTGAGTGAGGATGATCTTCATTCTTCGGTCACCCTCTCTTAGCGCGTGGTGGAGGTGTAGGGCAGCAGGGCCATCTCACGGCTGTTCTTCACGGCCGTGGCGACGTCACGCTGGTGCTGGGTGCAGTTGCCGGTGACCCGGCGGGCACGGATCTTGCCGCGGTCGGAGATGAACTTCCGCAGCAGGTTCGTGTCCTTGTAGTCCACGTACGTGGCCTTGTCCTTGCAGAAGACGCAAACCTTCTTCTTCGGCTTGCGAGCAGGCGGCTTCGCCATTGTGTGCTCCGTTTAGTACGAGATCTGTCAGCATCGGCGGGCCCGCGGGGGCCCGGCCGAGCACCGCTTAGAACGGGGGTTCTTCCGAGTAGCCGCCGCCGGAGTTGCCACCCCAGCCGCCGCCCTGGTTGGGCGAGGGGGCGCTGGACGCCCACGGGTCTTCGGACGGGCCCTGGTTGCCGCCGCCGGAGTTGCCACCCCAGCTGCCGCCACCCTGGTTGCCGCCGCCGCCGTAGCCGCCGCCCTGCTGGCCGCCACCGCCACCGCCGGAGCGGTTGGCGCGGGTGACCTTGGCGGTCGCCGAGCGCAGGCTCGGGCCGACCTCATCGACCTCGACCTCGAAGACCGTCCGCCGCTCGCCCTCCTTGGTGTCGTAGGTCCGCTGGCGCAGCCGGCCCTGCACGATCACGCGCATGCCGCGCTGGAGCGACTCGGCCACGTTCTCCGCCGGCTGCCGCCAGACGTTGCACGTGAGGAAGAGGCTCTCGCCGTCCTTCCACTCGTTGGTCTGGCGGTCGAAGGTGCGCGGGGTGGACGCGATGCGGAACTTGGCCACCGCGGCACCCGACGGGGTGAAGCGCAGCTCGGGGTCGTCGACGAGGTTGCCGACGAGGGTGATGACGGTCTCGCCTGCCATGTGGTGATGACCTCTCGGAAAGGAGTTCTGCGGTGCTCGTCAGCGGTGTTCCACGTGGAACACCGGACGCGAGCCCTCCGGCGCGGACGCCGGAAGTGGGCTCAGTGGGTGTCCGGGCGCAGGACCTTGGTCCGCAGAACCGACTCGCTCAGGCTGAACTGGCGGTCGAGCTCCTTGACGACCTCGGGCGTGGCCTTGAGGTCGATGACCGAGTAGATGCCCTCGGACTGCTTGTTGATCTCGTACGCCAGGCGACGACGGCCCCAGGTGTCGACCTTCTCAACCTTGCCGCCGCTGGTGCGGACGACGTTGAGGAAGCTCTCGATCAGGGGGGAGACAGCGCGCTCCTCGACCGAGGGGTCGAGGATGACCATCACCTCGTAGTGACGCATGTGTAACCCACCTCCTTTGGACTCAACGGCCACGGCGTTTCCGTGGCAGGAGGGTTGTGCGCGTCGGCACCGGTGAGTGCGGGCATGCGGAGCACACCCCTACACCAGTGCAGAGGGGCAAGCCTACCGGGTGAGCCGACCGGCGGACAAAACAGTTGGCCGCCGGGGTTGTCACTTCGGTCACATCGGTCGCAACCTGGACAGAACGAACGTTCCCTCCCCCAGGAGGTGGGTCCCCATGGCACAGGCCGCACCGAGGCCGCGGCAGCAGCACCGGCCGAAGTTCACCCTCAACACCGACGGACACCCGCACCCCCGGGAGAACGCGCTGGTCGGGGTGACCGTCCTGCTCGGCGTGATCGCCTTCGTCACCTCGTTCTTCGACAACCTGCACATCCTGACCTCGTGGACCGGCCTGATCGGTGTGATCACCGGCCTGACCGGGCTGTTCTTCTCGGTGACCACGGCCGAGCGCTTCGCGGTCGTCATCGGCACCGGCGCCGCCGCGTTCGGGCTGTTCCTCGGGGTCGCGCACGGCGGCCTGTTCGGGGGCGTGTGGTGACCCCCGGGCGCGGCGGGGGGTGAACCTGCGGCCCGCCGCGCAACCTCCGGTGCCCTCCCGGCGTAGTACCTGTACCAGCAGGTGCGTGCGGGGGGGCATCATCATGTCGGGTCGGTTCCCGGTCGAATCGGACCATTCGGGCGATAGGGTCACCATGGGTAGATCCGACGAGGAGGAGCACGCGGCATGAGCCTGCGACTGCGGACGATCACGCGCGAGGAACACCTGGCTTTCATCGAGAGCCGGCCCTCGGCCAGCCACATGCAGGTGCCCTCCTGGGCGGACGTGAAGGCGGAGTGGCGCGCGGAGAGCCTCGGCTGGTTCGACGCCTCCGGCGCGATCGTCGGCGCCGGGCTGGTCCTCTACCGCCAGCTGCCGAAGCTGAAGCGGTACCTGGCCTACCTGCCGGAGGGCCCGGTGATCGACTGGTTCGACCAGGACCTCGACCGCTGGCTGAAGCCGATGCTGGCGCACCTGAAGTCGCAGGGCGCGTTCTCGGTGAAGATGGGCCCGCCGGTGGTGGTCCGCCGCTGGGAGGCCAGCACCATCAAGGACGCCATCGCGGGCAAGCAGGCCAAGCGGCTGCGCGACGTCGAACCGGACCACGCCGAGCCGCGCGCCCTGGAGACCGCCGAGCGGCTGCGCCGGGCCGGCTGGCTGCAGGGCGAGGACGGCGGCGCGGGCTTCGGCGACGTCCAGCCCCGGTACGTGTTCCAGGTGCCGCTGGGCGACCGCTCGCTGGACGACGTGCAGCGCGGCTTCAACCAGCTGTGGCGGCGCAACATCAAGAAGGCCGAGAAGAGCGGCGTCGAGGTGGTCCAGGGCGGCTACGAGGACCTCGCGCTCTTCCACAAGCTGTACGTGGTCACCGCCGAGCGCGACCACTTCACGCCCCGGCCGCTCTCCTACTTCCAGCGGATGTGGCAGTCCCTCACCGCCGAGGACCCGAACCGGATGCGGCTCTACCTCGCCTACCACGAGGGCGAGCCGCTGGCCGCGACCACGATGCTGGTGGTCGGCGAGCACGTCTGGTACTCCTACGGCGCCTCCGCCAACCACAAGCGCGAGGTCAAGCCGTCCAACGCGATCCAGTGGCGGATGATCCGGGACTCCTACGCGCTCGGCGCGAGCGTCTACGACCTGCGCGGGATCAGCGACACCCTGGACGAGGACGACCACCTGTTCGGGCTGATCCAGTTCAAGGTCGGCACCGGCGGCCAGGCCGCGGAGTACCTCGGCGAGTGGGACTACCCGCTCAACAAGCTGCTGCACAAGGCGCTCGACCTCTACATGTCGCGTCGTTGAGCCACCTGAAGAACACCACGGGGAGAACGCCATGACCTTGACGATGTACGTGGACACCGACCGCTGGCGGGCGCACCAGCAGGGGCTGCTGGCCGAGTTCAGCGGACTGGTCCCGGTCGCCAAGGGCAACGGCTACGGCTTCGGCAACGCCCGGCTGGCCGCCGAGGCGGCCCGGCTGGGCGTCCCGACGCTGGCGGTCGGCAGCGCCGAGGAGGCGGCCGCGGTGGCCGGCGACTTCCCCGGCGACCTGCTGGTGCTCACCCCCTACCGGCCCGGCCAGCCCGAGGCGGACCTGCCCGCCGGCCGGGTGGTGCGCACCGTCGCGCACGCCGAGGCGCTGTCCGCGCTGCCCGCCGGGAGCCGGGTCGTCGTCGAGTGCATGACCTCGATGCGGCGGCACGGCGTCGCGGTCGGCGAACTGCCCCGGCTGCCGGTGCAGCACCTGACCGTGGAGGGCTTCGCGCTGCACCTGCCGCTGGACCGGCCGGACGGCAGCGACCCGGTGGACGAGGTGGACCGGCTGGTCCGGGCGATCGACGGGGCCGGGCTGCCCACCGGCACCGTCTACCTCAGCCACCTGTCCGCCGAGGACGGCCTGCGGCTGGCCGAGCGGCACCCCGGCACCGAGTTCCGCTCCCGGATCGGCACCCGGCTGTGGCTCGGCGAGGTGGAGGCGCTGTCCTCCCGCGCCACCGTCCTGGACGTCGTCCCGGTCGCCCGCGGCGAGCGCTACGGCTACCGGCAGCACAAGGCCCCCTCCGAGGGCCACCTGCTGGTCGCCACCGGCGGCACCGCGCACGGCGTCGGCCTGGAGGCGCCCAAGTACGTGCACGGGGTGCTGCCGCGGGCCAAGGGGCTGGCCCGGGCCGGCCTGGCCACCGTCAACCGGACGCTCTCGCCGTACTCCTGGCAGGGCAGGCAACTGTGGTTCGCCGAGCCGCCGCACATGCAGGTGTCGATCCTGTTCCTGCCCGGCGAGCTCAAGCCGCCCGCGATCGGCGACGAGCTGTCCCTGACCGTCCGCCACACCACCACCCACTTCGACCGGGTGGTCGAGCGGTAGGTCCGCCCCGCACACGGCGGAGGGGGACCGTCCGGTGGACGGTCCCCCTC
>NZ_JBHUWH010000558.1:0-4722 GCF_042670125.1 Kitasatospora sp. NPDC057198
GTCGGCGGGCGAGGGGGCACACCCCTTTTCCGGTGCGGTGACGGCCCGTCAGGCGACCGGCGTGGTGCGCCAGCGCTGGGCGGGCGACTGGTTGCAGTCGTAGAGCTCGAGCTGGGTGCCGTTGGTGGTGTCGCCGTTGGGCAGGTCCAGGCAGCGGCCGGACAGGACGTGCAGCAGGGAGCCGTCCGGGCGGGCGATCCACTGCTGGTTGGTGGTGCCGGTGCAGTCGGCGAGCTGGAGCCTGGTCCAGTTGCCGGTGCCGGCGCCGACGGCCTCGATGCAGTGGGTCATGATCTTCAGGGTGCCGTTGGGCTTGACGGTGAACTGCTGCGCGGGGGTGCCGTTGCAGTCCCAGATCTCCAGGATCTGACCCGTCTGGTCGACAGTGCCGGGGTCGTCGGCGCACTTGTTCGCGGCGGTGTCGAGCACCAGCGGGCCGGTGGCGCCGCCCGCGTCGGTCGGGGTGTCGTAGACCGCCACGTCACTGATCCGGCCGGAGAACGCGGTGCCGAAGCCGCCGGCCTGCTGGGCGGAGCCGATCACCAGCGGCCCGTTGAGGGCGAAGCCCGCGGAGTGGACCCGGACACCGGCCAGCGCGCCGTTCACGTACAGGCTCATCACCCTGGTGGCGGCGTTGTAGCTGACGGTGAGCCGGTCCCAGCGGCCGTCCTGCCAGCGGGCGGCGTTGCTGAGCGCGGAGTCGGTGGTGTCGAAGGCGGGCTGGGCGGTGTCGCCGGTGGCGAGCTTGAACTGCCAGTTGCCGTCCGCGCCGGGGGCGAGGACCAGCCCGCTGGAGGAGGCGCCCCTGGTGCTGAGGACGGCGCCCTGGGCGGTGCTGCCGCCGGGCTCGGCCCAGGCCGTCACGGTGAAGGACTTGCCGGTGTCGATCCGGAACTGCCGGCCCTGGCTGCTCGCCTCGATCCGCCCCGGGGCGGCGTTGCCGCCGAACGCCGCCACGGTGGTGGTGGCGCCGTCCACGGTGTCGGCCGGGAAGGAGACCGTGCCGGTGGGCGCGGCGGCCACCGAGCCGGGGTAGTAGCCGGGCAGCGTGCCGTCGGCGGCGGTGCCCTGCAGCCGGTAGCGCTCCACCGGGCGGCGGGCGGAGCCCTGGTCGGCGCCGGCGGCCGCGAGGGCGGTGACGGCGGTGGCCGGGGTGCCGTCGGTGGTGCTTCCGGTCCAGATCTTCAGCCTGCCGCTCGCGTCGACGGTCCACAGGTCGGTGACGCCGTCCTTGTTGGCGTCGCCGCTGGAGCCGAGCTTCGGGTAGGCCGCGGTGGTGAACTTCGGGCCGCCGAGGACGCGCGCGCCGGGCCCGGTCGGCGAGGCGAGCGCGGACAGGTCGAGCGTGCCGTCGGCCTTGAGCCTGACGTCGTAGGCGCGCAGGGTGCCGTCGCCCTTGTCGCGGGTCCACAGGGTGGGTTGCGCGGTGCCGCCGGCCGCGCCGGGGTTGACCAGTTCGTAGCCGTTCCAGGTGCCGGTGCCGGAGACCAGCACGGCGGGGGCGTCCAGGTGGTCGGTGGTGCTGGCCCGGTAGAACCACAGGTTTCCGCCCTCGACGGTGAGGACGGCGGTCTGCTCGCGCCGAACGACGTTGTCCCCCTTGGTGAGGGGCGCGTTCGGCGCGCCGAGCGCGACGACCTGCTGGAGGGCCGACCAGTCGTCGCTCCAGCCGGCCGGGGCGGTGCCGAGCGCGGTGCCGTCGGGGTTCGCCCAGAGCCGGTTCTTCAGCAGCGGGGTCGGGGTGCCGATGGTGCCGTCGTTGTTGTTCGGGAAGTCGTACAGCTGGGTGGCCAGGTCGGGGGTCGCGCCGGTCCAGGCGAGCACGTCGTCGTTCAGGCCGGAGCGCAGCGCGCCGCGGTGGGTGATCTTGGTCTGGCCGTCCTTGAAGCCGTAACCGCCGGGGAAGAGTTCCAGCGGCGCGGCCTGGGCGGTGGCCGGGTCGCTGTCGAGGGACAGCGTGCGCAGGTTGCCGAGGTCGTCGGGCAGCAGGATGTCGCCGCGGCCGTCGCCGTTCAGGTCGCCGGGGGTGCCGGCGGCGCCGTTGGCCGGGTTCCAGGGCACGTAGAAGGTGTAGCGGGCGGGCTGGCTGTAGTTGCCGGCCACGTCCATGGCCTGGACGTGGAGGCTGTTGGTGCCCCAGTTGACGGGCCTGAAGCCGAGCTCGCCCTTGGCGCCGCTGAAGGTGCCGGAGGTGGGGCCGGTGGGGTCGGTGCACTTCCAGCCGGTGACCGGGGTCGGGTCGGTGCTCCAGCGCAGGCAGGCCACGCCGGAGGCGTTGAGGCCGCCCGCGGGGGCCGGGTCGGTCGCGGTGAGGGAGAAGGTGCCGGTGTCGCCGAGCTTCTTGGTCGGGAACTGGCCGAGGACGCCGCTGGCCGGGAAGTCGGCGGAGGTGACGGTCACCTGGGGCGCCGTCTTGTCGACCCGGAAGTAGCACCACGGGGTGTCGCCGGAGCTGAGGAACTGGTCGGTGGTGCTGGCGCTCCAGCCGTACTGGTGGCCGTCGGCGAGTTGGGAGACCGGGACGCCGACGACGCCCCAGCCGCCGAGCAGGCCGGTGCTGTACGAGCCGCCACCGTTCGGGTCGTTGTCGTCCCAGATGTGGAAGGTGGTGTTGACCGAGGAGTTGATCGGCGACCAGATGTTCGCCTGCAGGTGGATGTACTGGTTGCCGCCGACCCAGCCGGGCTCGTACCAGGGGCTGCCGCCGGGGTGCTGGCACTCGTCGTTCCGGGTGCCGAACTCCGGGTCGTTGACGAAGCCGGGGGCGGGCGAGGTGCGCGGGCTCCAGATGGTCGGCGCGATGTCGTAGTAGACCGAGATCACCGGGTCGGGCGCCAGGTGGTGGCGCAGCCCCTTGTTGTACTCGTCGCTGGTGGCGATGCCGACGGTCCACGGGGTGACCTGGTTGTCGACCAGGTACTGCACCCAGTCCTTGACGTCGAAGTTGAGCGTGCCGACGTTCTTCAGGTGGTCGCTGGCGGCCCAGGTGCAGCCCTGCATCTTGCTCGCGTAACCGCAGGGCTGGTTGTACCAGGTCGGGTCCCCGTTGAACGCCGGCGTGCTGTACAGCTCGAAGGTGGTGTCGACGGAGGTGTCGGAGGCGTCGATGACGCCGACCTGCATGGTCGCACTGGTGACGGTGGCGGCGAGGTGACCGCCGCCGGCCATCAGGCCGCTCGGGACGCCGAACTGGTAGTAGGCGCGGTAGCGGCCGTAGCCGGTGCAGTTGCTGTAGCCGCAGTAGCCCACGCCGATCGGCGAGGAGGTGTTGACGGTCGCGGTGCTGGGGTGGTTCTCCTGCACCTGGGCGTTGTTCGACTTGGTGAGGGCGGTGCCGACCTCGGGGTCGAGGTACCAGGGGCCGGTGCCCTTGCCGAAGCTGTCCGGGTCGGGGGTCAGCACCAGTTCGGTGGTGGACACGCTGACGCCCATCGGGGCCACCACGGCCGCGTCGCCGGGCTGTTGGGCCGAGGACTGCGCGGGGTCGGCCGCCGCGTCGTCGTCGGCGGGCGCGGCCGGCGGGGACTTCGCGGCGGCCTTGGCGGTGCCGCTCCCGGCGGCCTGCGGGTCGGGGCGGGTGGAGTCCCACTGGAACGGGGTGGGCGCCTGGAAGCGGACCGCACCGCTCGCGTCGGTCAGCGAGACGTTGCCCGCGTCGTCCGCCCCGGCGGTCAGCCCGGTGGTGCGGAGCGGAAAGCGCAGCTCGCGCAGCCGCGGGTCGGCGGCGGCCTGGGCGGTCTTGACCACCACCACGTCGCGCCAGCCGCCGTCGGGCCGGGCCGTCACCTGGAGGTCCACGTCCGGCAGCACGTTCGAGTAGGTCGCGGTGGCGCCGTCCAGGGTCGGCGCGGGCAGGGCGAACGGGGCGGTGACCGACAGCTGCTTGCCGTCGGCGGTGGTGACGGTGGCCAGCGGTCCGCTGCCGCCGCCGGAGAGCACCAGGTCGGTGCCGGTGACGGCGGGCCGGACCGATCCGTCCCCGGCGCGGTGCAGCGACGGGTCGAGGGTCTGCCAGTCGCCCGAGCGCTTGGTGCGGACGGGTTGGGCGTGGTTCTGGCTGTAAAGCGAGCGGCCGTCGGGCGCGGCGAAGGTCTCGGCGAGTTCGGTGGTCAGCGCGTCGATCTTCACCGGCTGCCCGGTCTGCGCGGCCTGCTGGAGCGCCGCCCGGACGACTGCGGTCTGCCCGGTCTCGGCGGGCGGCTCGGTGGCTCCGGGCGCCGCGGTGCTGCCGGGTGCCGCGGTGCTCCCGGGTGCCGCGGTGCTCCCGGGTGCCGCGGTGCTCCCGGGCGTCGGGGCCAGGTCCGCGGCCGCGGCGAACGGGGCCGGCAGGGCGGCCAGCAGCAGGGCGGCGGTGGCGGTGGCGACCGCCCGGGGCAGGGCACCGCTCCCCCCTGGGCGCCCGGTGCGGCGGCGTACCGTCCGCGGAATTCTTGACATGTCTGGGTACCTGTCCCCTCCCGTCGGCCCGCCCGCCGAAGCCGAGCGGGTAATCGGAAAGGAACGATGCAGTCCCGGCGAATATCCGGTCAAGTGCCTTCGTCGGCTTGTCCGTTGATGACCGAATTGATCGTCCGCACCCGGACGGCAGGCGCCGCTGAACGGCACTCCGCACTCTCCGGCACCACCCCTGCCGGGCCACCACCCCCGCACTCCTGGGCACCGGTTCGTCCGGTAACTCCCGTGCCAGCCAAAGCTCCTGACGCCTCGTCGGCCGTCCCGCCC
>NZ_JBHUWH010000559.1:0-4704 GCF_042670125.1 Kitasatospora sp. NPDC057198
GGACGGCGGTGCCGCCGTCCTCGTAGCGCCAGCCGCGCAGTTCGGTGATCCGGCCGAGTCCGATCAGCGCGGCGGGTCGCAGCCGCCCGGCGTTGACGGCCTCCATCAGGTCGGTGGCGCCCGCCACCGGTACCGCGCCGGGGGTGACGGCCAGCGCTTCGACCGCCTCGTCGACCGAGGCCGGCAACATGATCGTCCGGTTCACCAGGTTCCCACCGTGCTCCATTTGCAGTGCGGCCTGCCGCCCGTAGGGTACGGGCGATCGGTGCGGGTTGGGCAACTCTGGCACACAAAGACCGCTGATCATTTTCCGGGTCGCGGACAGGTCCGAACAACTCGGGACAACTCCGGACTCGGCCGCGATCAGGTCGTGTCCCGGGTGATCGGTTGTTCACCTGGTCACGACGACCGGGCCCTGCCCGGAGTTCCCCCTCCCTGACTCTCCGTCACCGGCCCCGCGGGCTCACGGGGCGGTGTTCTCGCCGGAAGGTCCGGGCGGCCCGTCCAGCGGGCGGCCGACGACGCCGGGCTTGCGCTGCCAGGGGCGCGGGCCCTCCGGGTGGCGGTACTCGACGCCGAGGGCGTCCAGCCGCGGGTAGTGGGCGGCCATCCGGCGCTCGAAGCCCGCCCAGTCGCGGGCGGCCGGGTCGCGCGGCAGGTCGGACCAGGCGACCTCGGCGAACGCGGCCAGCCGGGGGAACGCCTTGTAGTCGACGTCCCGGCCGCTGTACATGAACTCGGTCCAGATGTTCGCCTGGGTGCCGATGACGTGCGCGGCGGCGGCCGCGTCCAGCTGCGGCGGGACGGGCTCGAAGCGGTAGACGTCCTCCAGGGTGCGCACCCAGCCGACCGGGACGGGCTCGTCCTCGCCGTCGGCCTGCCGGTGGTCGAGGTAGACGTGCTGCTCGGGGCACATCACCACGTCGTGCCCGGCGTTGGCGGCGGCGATCCCGCCGTCGTACCCGCGCCAGGAGGAGACGGCGGCACCGGGGGCGAGCCCGCCCTCCAGGATCTCGTCCCAGCCGATCAGCCGGCGGCCGCGCTCGGCCAGCCAGCGGTCGAAGTGCCGGATGACGTGGCTCTGCAGCTCGGACTCGTCCTTCAGGCCGAGTTCGGCGATCCGGGCCTGCGCGGCGGGGCTGGCCCTCCACTGGTCCTTGGGGCACTCGTCGCCGCCGAGGTGCACGAAGGTGGAGGGGAAGACCTCCAGCAGTTCCTCCAGCACGCCCTCGTAGAAGCGCAGGGTGGCCTCGGAGGGGTTCAGGATGTTCTCGCTGACGCCCCAGTCGGTCCAGGGGCCGAGCGCGGCGGTGTCGACCACGTCGGTGTTGCCGAGTTCGGGGTAGGCGGCGATGGCGGCCTGGTTGTGGCCGGGCAGGTCGATCTCGGGGACGACGGTGACGTGCCGGGCGGCCGCGTAGGCGACGATCTCGCGCAGGTCGTCCTGGGTGTAGTAGCCGCCGTGCGGCTGGTCGTCGCGGCGGCCGCCGGCCCGGTAGCCGACCATCGAGCGCTCGCGCCAGCCGCCGACCCCGGTGAGCTTCGGGTAGCGCCGGACCTCGAACCGCCAGCCCTGGTCGTCGGTCAGGTGCAGGTGCAGGACGTTGAGCTTGTGCGCGGCGAGCTGGTCGACGAAGCGCAGCACCCCGGCCTTGGGCATGAAGTGCCGGGCGACGTCCAGCATGGCGCCGCGCCAGCCGAACCGGGGGGCGTCGCGGACCTCCACCGCGGGCACCGTCCAGCTCGCGCCGGGCAGCGGGGCGCTGCGGTACGCGGCGGGGCCGAGCAGCTGGCGCAGGGTCTGCGCGGCGTGCGCCAGGCCCGCGGTGCTGCCGCCGGTGAGCCGGACGGCGGTGGCGTCGGCGCTCAGCCGGTACTCCTCGGCACCGAGCGCCGGGTCGAGCTCCAGCACCAGGTCGCCGGCCTCGTCGGCCGGGGCCGGGTCCAGGTCGAACCCGGTGGCGGCGGAGAGTTCGGCGCGCAGCCGGCGGGCGGCGGCCGCGGTGCCGGGGGCGGCGGCGATCCGGGAGCCGGCGTGCAGGACGAAGGGCTGTGCGTCGCTGCGGGCCTGGACGTGCGACGGGGCAGGGATGAGGTCCATGTGCCCCATCCTGCCCCGGACCGCCCCTATTGGCATAGACCAGTTGGGGGGTGTCTGTGCAGGTGACCGGCGGTCAGTCCTGCTTGTCGTTCCCGTCGGGGTTGTTCAGCCCGTCGAAGATCTCCTTGCACATCGGGCAGACCGGGTACTTCTTCGGGTCGCGGCCGGGCACCCAGACCTTGCCGCACAGCGCCACCACGGGCGACCCGGAGAGAGCGCTCTCCATGATCTTGTCCTTCTGGACGTAGTGGGCGAAGCGCTCGTGGTCGCCGTCCCCGTGCGAAGTCTGCGGGACGGGCTCGACCAGGGTGCCGGTGCCGAGACCGCGCTCGGGCTCAAGAGTGCTCATGGGTGCCAAGTCTATGGGGGCGCCCCGGAACCGGGCCACCACGGGAGGACCGGCGGCCTCAGTTCAGCAGCGGGTCGTCGGGGTAGGTGGCGAGCATCGCCAGCGGGCCGCGCTGGCGGCGCAGCACCTCGCGCCAGAGCCGGTCCGGCTGGGCGCAGGAGACGTCCCCCGCCTCGCAGTCGACCAGGTGCCAGGCGCCCTCGGCGATCTCGTCCTCCAACTGGCCGGGCGACCAGCCCGAGTAGCCGGCGAACACCCGCATCCCGCCGAGCACCCCGGCCAGCACCTCGGGCGGCGCCTCCAGGTCGACCAGGCCGATCGCGCCGTGCACCCGGCGCCAGCCGAGCGGAGCGGCGCTGTGGTCCTCACCGGGGACGACGGCGACGGCCAGCGCGGAGTCCAGCGCCACCGGGCCGCCCTGGAAGAGCACCGCCGGGTCGCCGGCCAGGGGTGCCCAGCCGTCCAGCACCGCCGCGACGTCCACCGGGGTGGGGCGGTTGAGGACCACCCCGAGCGCGCCCTGGTCGTCGTGGTCGAGCAGCAGGACCACCGAGCGGGAGAAGTTCGGGTCGGTCAGCACGGGCGTCGCCACGAGCAGTCGCCCGGTGAGCGAGGGGGCCGCTTCCATGTCTGACATCATGCCCCGTACCGGCCCTCCCGGGACACCCGGCGGCCGCCGCCGGGAGCCACCCGTACGGCCCAGTGGCGGTGCCGTGGAGCCTCCCCTACAGCATGATCACCATTAGGGCACACCGGAACCAATCGCCCACCCCCTACCATCTAGTGGTGGTGAAGGGCCCTTCCCCCAACTCCGCAGCCGAAAACCTCCTGCGCACCCGGATTGCGAGAACGATGACCGACGACGTCCTGCTGGTCCACGGCGGAAACCCGCTCGAAGGCGAGATCCAGATCCGCGGCGCCAAGAACCTGGTCCCCAAGGCCATGGTCGCCGCGCTGCTCGGCCAGGGCCCCAGCAGACTGCGCAACGTGCCGGACATCCGGGACGTCAAGGTCGTCCGCGGCCTGCTGCAGCTGCACGGGGTCACCGTCCGCACCGGCGACGAGGACGGCGAGCTGATCCTCGACCCGTCGCACGTGGAGGCCGCCAACGTCGCGGACATCGACGCGCACGCCGGCTCCTCGCGGATCCCGATCCTGTTCTGCGGGCCGCTGCTGCACCGTCTCGGGCACGCGTTCATCCCGGGCCTGGGCGGCTGCGACATCGGCGGCCGGCCGGTCGACTTCCACTTCGAGGTGCTGCGCCAGTTCGGCGCGACCATCGAGAAGCACCCGCAGGGCACCTACCTGGTCGCCGCCCAGCGGCTGCGCGGCACCAAGATCGAGCTGCCGTACCCGTCGGTCGGCGCGACCGAGCAGGTGCTGCTGACCGCGGTGCTCGCCGAGGGCGTCACCGAGCTGCGCAACGCCGCGATCGAGCCGGAGATCGTCGACCTGATCTGCGTGCTGCAGAAGA
This sequence comes from Kitasatospora sp. NPDC057198, assembly GCF_042670125.1. NCBI lineage: Bacteria > Bacillati > Actinomycetota > Actinomycetes > Kitasatosporales > Streptomycetaceae > Kitasatospora > Kitasatospora sp. NPDC057198. The sequence goes on from NZ_JBHUWH010000559.1 coordinate 3,925, forward strand.
TGGGCGCGATCATCTCGCTGGGCACCGACCGCACCATCCTGATCACCGGCGTGGACGAGCTCGACGGCTACACCCACCGGGCGCTGCCGGACCGCCTGGAGGCGGCCTCCTGGGCGTGCGCGGCGCTGGCCACCAAGGGCGACATCTACGTCCGGGGCGCCGAGCAGATCCCGATGATGACCTTCCTGAACACCTTCCGGAAGGTCGGCGGCGCCTACGAGATCGACGACGCGGGCATCCGGTTCTGGCACCCGGGCGGCGAGCTCAAGGCGATCGCCCTGGAGACCGACGTGCACCCGGGCTTCCAGACCGACTGGCAGCAGCCGCTGGTGGTGGCGCTGACCCAGGCCACCGGCCTGTCCATCGTGCACGAGACGGTGTACGAGTCGCGGCTGGGCTTCACCGGGGCGCTGAACCAGATGGGCGCGCACATCCAGCTCTACAGCGAGTGCCTGGGCGGCACCCCGTGCCGGTTCGGGGCGCGCAACTTCAAGCACTCCGCGGTGGTCTCCGGCCCGTCCAAGCTGATGGGCGGCGAGCTGGTCATCCCCGACCTGCGCGGCGGCTTCTCCTACCTGATCGCGGCGCTGGCGGCCGAGGGCACCTCCACGGTGCACGGCATCGACCTGATCAACCGCGGCTACGAGAACTTCATGGACAAGCTGCGCGACCTGGGCGCCCACATCGAGCTGCCGTCGGCGGCCGAGCTCGCCGAGGTCCAGCTGACCGCCTGAGCGCGGCCCGCGGAAAAGCCGGTGGCCGGCCTCCCCAGGGGAGGCC
>NZ_JBHUWH010000560.1:0-4704 GCF_042670125.1 Kitasatospora sp. NPDC057198
CGCCCGGGAGCCGCAGGGGCTCCCGGGCGGGCCCGTCCGCGCGGCGGCTACTTCTTCCTGCGCTTCGCGGGCGCCGCGTCCGAGACGCCCGGCAGGATGTCGCGCAGGAACTTGCCGGTGTGGCTGGCGGGGGTGGCCGCGACCTCCTCCGGGGTGCCCTCGACGACCACGCCGCCGCCGCCGGAGCCGCCCTCGGGGCCCATGTCGACCAGCCAGTCGGCGGTCTTGATGACGTCGAGGTTGTGCTCGATGACGATGACGGTGTTGCCCTTGTCGACCAGGCCCTCCAGGACCTTGATCAGCTTGCTGATGTCCTCGAAGTGCAGGCCGGTGGTGGGCTCGTCGAGGACGTAGACCGTCCGCCCGGTGGAGCGCTTCTGGAGCTCGGCGGAGAGCTTGACGCGCTGGGCCTCGCCGCCGGAGAGCGTGGTGGCGGGCTGGCCGAGCCGGACGTAGCCGAGGCCGACCTCCTTGAGCGTCTTCAGGTGCCGGGCGATCGCGGGGACGGCCTCGAAGAAGTCGAGCGCCTCCTCGATCGGCATGTTCAGCACCTCGGCGATGGACTTGCCCTTGTAGTGGACCTCCAGCGTCTCCCGGTTGTAGCGGTCGCCGTGGCAGACCTCGCAGGGGACGTAGACGTCCGGCAGGAAGTTCATCTCGATCTTGATCGTGCCGTCGCCGGAGCAGTTCTCGCAGCGGCCGCCCTTGACGTTGAACGAGAACCGGCCGGGCAGGTAGCCGCGGACCTTGGCCTCCTGGGTCTCCGCGAACAACTTGCGCACGTGGTCGAAAACGCCGGTGTAGGTGGCCGGGTTGGAGCGCGGGGTGCGGCCGATCGGCGACTGGTCGACGTGCACCACCTTGTCGACCTGGTCGGTGCCGGTGATCCGGGTGTGCCGGCCGGGGACGCTGCGGGCGCCGTTCAGCTCGCGGGCCAGGTGCGCGTACAGGATGTCGTTGACCAGCGTGGACTTGCCGGAGCCGGAGACGCCGGTGACGGCGGTGAAGGTGCCGAGCGGGAAGGCGACCGTGACGTCCTTGAGGTTGTGCTCGCGGGCGCCGTGCACCACGATCTGGCGCTTCTTGTCGCGCGGGCGGCGGGCCGCCGGGATCGGGATGGCGCGCTTGCCGGAGAGGTACTGGCCGGTCAGCGACTCGTCGTTGGCCAGCAGCTCCTCCAGCGAGCCGGAGTGCACCACCTTGCCGCCGTGCTCGCCGGCGCCGGGGCCGATGTCGACGATCCAGTCGGCGGTCTTGATGGTGTCCTCGTCGTGCTCGACGACGATCAGGGTGTTGCCGATGTCCCGCAGCCGGACGAGGGTCTCGATCAGGCGGTGGTTGTCGCGCTGGTGCAGGCCGATGGACGGCTCGTCCAGCACGTACAGCACGCCGACCAGGCCGGAGCCGATCTGGGTGGCCAGCCGGATGCGCTGGGCCTCGCCGCCGGAGAGGGTGCCGGCGGCGCGGTTGAGCGAGAGGTAGTCGAGGCCGACGTCGACCAGGAAGCGCAGCCGCTCCAGCACCTCCTTGAGCACCCGCTCGGCGATCTGCTTGTCCCGGCGGTCCAGGCGCAGCGCGCCGAGGAAGTCCGCGCAGTCGCTGATCGACATCGCGGAGACCTCGGCGATCGAGCGGTCCATCACCGTGACGGCGAGGACCACCGGCTTGAGCCGGGTGCCCTTGCAGGTCGGGCAGGGCACCTCGCGCATGTAGCCCTCGAAGCGCTCGCGCCCGGCGTCGCTCTCCGACTCGGAGTGCCGCCGCGTCACGAACGGGACGACGCCCTCGAAGGCGGTGGTGTACGAGCGCTCGCGGCCGTAGCGGTTGCGGTAGCGGACCTCGACCTGGGTCTTGTGCCCGTACAGCAGCGCCTTCTTCGCCCGCACCGGCAGCCCGGCCCACGGGATGTCGGTGCGGAAGCCCAGCTCGCCGGCCAGCGCGTTGACCAGGCGCTGGAAGTACTCCTTGGTGGCGCCCTGCGACCAGGGGTGGATGGCGCCCTCGTCGAGCGACTTCTCCTCGTCGGGGACGAGCAGCTCCGGGTCGACCTCCATCCGGTTGCCCAGGCCCGAGCAGTCCGGGCAGGCGCCGAACGGGGAGTTGAAGGAGAACGAGCGCGGCTCCAGCTCCTCGAAGGAGACGTCGTCGTACGGGCAGTAGAGGTGCTCCGAGAACATCTTCTCGCGCTCGGGGTCGTCCTCCGGCAGGTCGACGAAGTCGAGCACGACCATGCCGCCGGCCAGCTTGAGGGCGGTCTCCACCGAGTCGGTGAGCCGGCGCTTGGCTCCCGCCTTCACGGTGAGGCGGTCGATGACCACCTCGACGGTGTGCTTCTCCTGCTTCTTGAGCGTCGGCGGCTCGGTCAGCTGGACGGTCTGCCCGTCCACCCGGGCGCGGGCGTAGCCCTTGGACTGCAGGTCGGCGAAGAGGTCGACGAACTCGCCCTTGCGCTCCCGGACGACCGGGCTGAGCACCTGGAACCGGGTGCCCTCGGGCAGCTCCAGCACCTTGTCGACGATGGCCTGCGGCGACTGCCGGGCGATCGGGCGGCCGCAGTGCGGGCAGTGCGGCTTGCCGATCCGGGCGAACAGCAGGCGCAGGTAGTCGTACACCTCGGTGATGGTGCCGACGGTGGAGCGCGGGTTGCGGCTGGTGGACTTCTGGTCGATCGAGACGGCCGGGGAGAGACCCTCGATGAAGTCGACGTCCGGCTTGTCCATCTGGCCGAGGAACTGCCGGGCGTACGAGGACAGCGACTCGACGTAGCGCCGCTGGCCCTCGGCGAAGATCGTGTCGAAGGCGAGGGAGGACTTGCCGGACCCGGAGAGGCCCGTGAAGACGATGAGGGAGTCCCGGGGCAGGTCGAGCGAGACGTTCTTGAGGTTGTGCTCGCGTGCACCGCGGACGACGAGGCGGTCTGCCACTGCTACTGGCGCCTTTCTCCGGGTCGGAGGGAAGTCGGAGGGGAGTCGGAGAGGGGAGGACGGGTTTCTTCCAGGATGCGCCAACCACCGTACTGGCTCATTCGTTCGAATCTGAGCCGGTCCAGTCGGAGCCACCCCTACGGGTGAAGGGCATCCGCGCTCGACGGTAGCGTCAACGACTGACAACCGGCCCCGGCAACGCCCCGGGCCCGGCCCAGCACCGCCTCGACCCGCCGCACCGACCGTCGAAAGGCACCGCCCCGATGAACGACACCACCACCCCGGCCACCCCGGCCGCCGCGGCCGCCGCAGCCGCCGAGCAGCTGAGGGCCACCGCGGAGAGCACCGAACTGCTGCTGCACACCCTGGCCGAGCTGGAGCCGGCCGCACTGGCCGAGCCGTCCGGCCTGCCCGGCTGGACCAGGGGGCACGTGCTGACCCACCTCGCCCGCAACGCGGACTCGCTGGTCAACCTGCTGACCGGGGCCCGCACCGGGAAGGACGTCCCGCAGTACGCCTCCCCGGAGAGCCGGGACGCCGACATCGAGGCCGGGGCCGGCCGCCCGCTGGCCGAGCAGGTCGCCGACCTCCGGGACAGCCAGCGGCGCTTCCAGGAGGCCGCCGCGCTGCTCGCCCCCGAGCACTGGACCGCCCCGCTCACCCACCGCAGCGGCTACGTCTTCCCGGCCTGGCAGGTCCCGGCGAAGCGGCTCGCCGAGCTGGAGTACCACCACGTCGACCTGAACGCCGGCTACACCCCGGCGCACTGGCCCGAGCCGTTCGCGATCGCCGAGTTCCGGCGGCTGGGCGAGCTCTTCGGCGCGGCGCAGGAGCTGCCCGGCGTGCTGCTGGTCGCCGAGGACGCCGGCCTGGAGGCCCGGATCGGCGGCGGGGAGGTCGGACTGACCGCGGAGGGCCCGGTGCGGGCGCTCACCGGCTGGCTCTCCGGCCGCTCGAACGGGGACGGCCTGCAGGTGCACCGCGGCGGCGAGGGCCTGGTCGACCCCCGTTCCGCGCTGCCCGCGCTCCCCCCGATGGGATGATGGTGACCGGTTGACGCGAGAGCCCGACAGCGAGCGAGGAGCGGCCTGATGACGTACCACGGAGCGGTGAAGGTCGGCGGGGCGCCCGACGTCCGGGAGCTGGCCCACCTGATCGTCACCAAGGTGGCGGTCGGCCCGCACGACAACAACGCCTACCTGCTGCGCTGCCGGGCCACCGACGAGCAGCTGCTGATCGACGCGGCGGCCGACGCCCCGGTGCTGCTGGAGACGGTCGGCCCGCGGCTGGCCGCGGTGGTCACCACCCACCGGCACCGCGACCACTGGGGCGCGCTGGCCGAGGTGGTGGCCGTCACCGGCGCCCGCACCATGGCCGGGCGGATCGACGCGGAGGGCATCGACGTGCCGACCGACCTGGCGCTGGAGGACGGCTCGGTGCTGCGCTTCGGGCAGGTCGAGCTGACCGTGCGCCACCTGGTGGGCCACACCCCGGGCGCGATCGTGCTGCTCTACGACGACCCGCAGGGCCACCCGCACCTGTTCACCGGCGACTGCCTGTTCCCGGGCGGGGTGGGCAACACCTGGGGCGACCCGGCCGCGTTCGACTCGCTGTTCCGGGACGTCAACGAGAAGCTCTTCGACGTCCTCCCGGACGAGACCTGGGTCTACCCCGGCCACGGCGACGACACCACCCTGGGCGCCGAGCGCCCGCACCTGCCGGAGTGGCGCGAGCGCGGCTGGTGACACGGCGACGGGGCCCCGCCGGATCCTCCCGGCGG
>NZ_JBHUWH010000561.1:0-4687 GCF_042670125.1 Kitasatospora sp. NPDC057198
GTCTAGTCGGGCACCGCCAGCAGGCACAGCAGCGAGCAGGCGACCGCCGAGGAGGCCGCGGTGGTGGTCGGGACGGTGCCCGCGGGCGAGTTCGCGGCGACGAAGCTCGCGGAGGCGGTGTTCTTCACCGGCAGCGCCAGCAGCAGCGAGTCGCAGTAGACCTGGCGGCTGCCGCCGGAGGCCAGGGCGAACGTCCCGGCGGCGGTCCGGCAGGAGGGCGTGGACGGGTCGTTGACGGTGACGGTGGCGGCGTCGACCGGGCCCGCGTTGCTGACGGTGATCCGCCAGTGGGCGGTGCCGAGCAGGCCGAGCAGGCCGACGGGGCTGGTCTTGGCCCAGGGGCCGGGTCCGCCGGGGGCGCAGTCGTGCGGGTTGAGGGAGCCGCAGATCTCCTTCTGGACGCTGATCTTGGGCTGGCAGCCGGCGCCGGGCGCGACGGGGGCGGTGACGGTGTTGGAGGTGAGCGCGCCGGTGGCGTCGGTGCCGGTGGCGGTGTTGGTGACGGTGGTGGTGGCGCAGTCGGCGGCCACGGTGGTGCGGAAGCAGATCTGCGGCGCCTCGCCCTTGTACTCGACGACCAGCATCGGGTGGTTGGTGGCGGTGAAGTCGCCGGTGGTGGTGAGCACCAGTTGGGCGGTGACGGTGAGCGCGGGGTGGGCGGCGGGGTCGACGCCGGAGAGGTCGACGGTGCCGTCGGCGGCGAGGCCGGGGGTGGGGACGGGGGTGCCGTCGGGGTCGGTGACCTGGACGCGGGAGGCGCCGAGGTCGAGGTGCGAGAGGTCGAGGTCGGTCAGCCGGGCCCGGGTGTAGGACTGGACGTGGCCGGTGCTGCCGTCGCAGTAGAAGTCGGCGGGCTTGAGGGTGACGGTGGCGCCGCTGTGCATGCAGGGGCTGGCGGCGGTGGCCGGGTCCATCGAGAAGAGGATTCCGGCGTCGCCGAGGCCGATCAGGCAGCGGGTGGTGCTGTCGTAGCTGTAGCCGTAGTCGCGGGTGGTGCCGCCGTTGGCGGTGGGGTGGGTGGCGGGCAGCGGGAAGCCGGCGCAGGGGGCGGCGGCCCGCCAGTCGTAGCAGACGGTGGCGCCACTGCCGCCGCTGCCGCCCCAGGCCGGGAAGTAGCTGCGGGTGGTGGTGTCGGTGGTGACGGTCTCGGGGTCGAAGGTGAGGGTGGAGCCGCTGAGGGTGGCGAGGGCGCCGGGCGGGGTGAGCGGCGAGCCGTCGACGGCGTAGCAGGTGGTGAGGACGTTGGCGCCGCCGACGGTGCTGGTGCAGACGCCGTTGGGGTGTCCGGCGGTGTCGTAGGCGGTGAAGGCGTCGTAGGTGTAGTACGAGGAGCTGGGCCCGGCGGTGTGCGGGGTGCCCCAGCCGGCGCAGCCGGTGTTGGTGCTGGTGTCGAAGCAGCCGAGGGCGGGCGGTCCGGGCACGGTGGAGCCGCCGCCCTGCGGGGCGGAGGAGGCGAACACCTTGTCGCCGATGGCGGTCAGGCCGCCCTGGTAGAGGGCGCCGGGGCTGCCGGGCAGGTCGTGGTTGGCGGCGACGATCGGGGCGTAGGGCTGTCCGGCGCAGGGGGTGCGGCCGGGCAGGGTCATGCACAGCACCTGTCCGGTGTTGGCGACGGCGTACAGGTTGTCGCCGACCTTCACCAGGCCGGCGAGGTTGTTGGCGCTGCTGGGCGAGGTGCCGTTGTTGGCGAGGGCGGTGTAGCCGCAGTTGGCGTGGGCGGCCAGGTCGAGGCAGCCGATGCCGACGCCGGCGGTGGTGTTGGCGGGGTAGTAGAGCAGGTTGGACTGCTGGGGGTCGATCACGTACTTGGTGGTGAGCGGGCTGCCGAGGTCACCGGTGTTGCCGGTGCCGAGCGGTCCGGCGGTGGTGTTCAGCGGGCGCGGCCAGGGGCCGCCGGTGCAGGGCTGGCCGGTGGTGAGGCTGCTGCACACGACCTTGGCGGCGGCGGGGCCGGAGTGGTGGTAGATGCTCCACGCCTGCACCTCCCCGGTGGGGGTGCGGTAGATGACGGGGGTGTAGCCGTCGCCGCCGGTGGCCTGCGCGGTGGGCTGGACGGGGGCGAGCAGCAGCGGGGAGATCTCGGTGCCGCCGGAGCGGGCGACCGGGTTCTCGGCCCGGACGGCGACGGTGGCGGCTCCGGTGTCGTCGGGCCCGAAGGTGCTGCCGTCGGTGGACCAGGACGGGGTCCAGCCGGGCGGCACCTTCAGCGAGCCGGGCACGTAGCTGCCGGCCCCGCCGATCGGGTCGGTGACCTGGGCGGGGGCGGCGGTGTCGTCGGCGGCGTTGTTCTGGTAGCGCACCGTCCAGTCGAGGGTGTCGCCGTGCTCGGCGGTGGCGGCGCCGGGGTGGGTGGCGTTCTTCACGCTCTTGGTCAGCGTGGAGCCGGTGCCGGTGCCGGTGTCGGCGCCGGTGGCGGCCTGGCCGCTGGCGGGGGCGGTGCCGCCCAGGCCGAGCACCAGGAGAGCGGTGGCGAGGGCCGCGGCCAGGGTGGCGCGGCGGGGGTGGGGGCGACGGATCTGCAGGGGCGGACGCGGGCTTCGCAGCACTGTTTCTCCACCTAGGATCGACAGCTGACCTGACGGGTCGTCAGGGCACGCCGCGGACCAAGGTAAGGTGGCGGGCCGTCCGCCCCGGGCCCAGCTTTTCCTATTGGTCACATCATGACCGAATATGACCAATCATCGGGTCCGCGGCCGCCCGGGAAAACGAACACCCGGCCGCCGCTCGATGACCGGTTCCCCGACGACCCGGCCGCCGCTCGATGACCGGCCCCCCGGCGAACCGGCCGCCGGCCGGAGCTTCCGCGACCGCGCGCTGAAAGTTCCGCCGCCGGGCACCGGGGATTTTCCGAGCCCGTCCGGGCCCCCACCTGCCGGAAGCCCTGCTGTTCACATCCTTGAACCATAGTCACGTACAAGTCCATTGACGCGCTCACGACCGGCTCCTACTGTCCGTGGAGCGGCGCCGCAACCCGTTCCACGTTCACATCCGTGACCCACCCCCCTGGAGATGAACGCATGCGCAAGAGAGCAGCCCTCGCGTCCGCGGCCCTGCTGGCCGGCACCGCGGCCGTGCTGTCCACCGGCCCGGCCAGCGCCGCGGCCACCCGGTACGAGGCCGAGTCCTCCCCCGCGGTCTGCACCGGCACCATCGACTCCGACTGGACCGGCTACTCCGGCTCCGGCTTCTGCAACGGCACCAACGCCACCGGCGCGTACGTCCAGTTCACCGTGAACGCCACCGCCGCGGGCACCGCGACGCTGCGCTTCCGGTTCGCCAACGGCACCACCACCGCCCGGCCCGCCGACCTCGCCGTCAACGGCTCCGCCGCCGGCTCGCTCTCCTTCGAGGGCACCGGCAGCTGGACCGGCTGGACCACCAAGTCCGTGACCGTGCCCGTCCGTTCGGGCAGCAACACGATCCGGCTCACCCCGACCGGCGCGGCCGGCCTGCCCAACCTGGACTACCTGGACGCCGAGGTCACCACCTCCTCCACCACCACGCCCCCGCCCACCGCGAACGCCCTCTACGTCGCCCCGAACGGCACCGACGGCGCCGCGGGCACCCAGTCCGCCCCGACCACGCTCACCTCGGCGATCTCCCGGATCGCCCCCGGCGGCACCATCTACCTGCGCGGCGGCACCTACGCGTACAGCAAGAGCGTCACCGTCCCGGCGGGCAGCAACGGCACCGCCGCCGCCCGCACCACGCTCTCCGCGTACCCGGGCGAGACCCCGGTGCTCGACTTCTCCGCGATGTCCGAGGACCCGGCCAACCGCGGCCTGGTCGTCAACGCCGACTACTGGCACGTGTACGGGCTCACCGTGCAGCGCGCCGGGGACAACGGCATCTACGTCAGCGGCAGCCACAACGTCATCGAACGGACCGTCACCCGGTACAACCGGGACTCCGGCCTGCAGCTCGGCCGGATCTCCTCCAGCACCCCCGCCTCGCAGTGGCCCTCGGACAACCTGATCCTCAGCGCCGAGTCCCACGACAACGCCGACTCCGACGGCGAGGACGCGGACGGCTTCGCCGCCAAGCTCACCGTCGGCCCCGGCAACGTCTTCCGCTACACCGTCTCGCACAACAACATCGACGACGGCTGGGACCTCTACACCAAGTCCGAAACCGGCCCGATCGGCCCCGTCACCATCGAGGACTCGCTCTCCTACAGCAACGGGACGCTCTCCAACGGCACCGTCAACGCCAACGGCGACCGCAACGGCTACAAGCTCGGCGGCGACGACATCGCGGTCAACCACACCGTCCGCCGCAGCATCGCGTACCACAACGGCCACCACGGCTTCACCTGGAACAGCAACCCGGGCAGCATGGCCGTCTCCGACAACCTGAGCATCGACAACGCCGAACGCAACTACTCCTGGGACGCCGGGAGTTCGGTGTTCCGCGACAACACCTCCTGCCGCTTCGCGGTCAGCGGCTCCAACGACAAGACCGTCGGCGACGCCGACTCCAGCAACCAGTTCTGGACCGGCTCCAACGGCTCCCGCTGCGCCACCTACAGCGGCGCCCTGGCCTGGTCCTACGGCTCCGACGGGCGGCTGAACGTCACCCTCGGCGGCCGGCCGGTCAGCCTGTGACCCACGGTCTCCCCGGTCTCCCCGGTCTCCCGGGAGGCCGGGGAGACCGCCGTCTCAGCCCTCGGTCAGCATCACCAGCAGCG